>NZ_BADB01000110.1:0-1838 GCF_000333415.1 Microbacterium sp. B24
AGCTCGGTCCCGGGGATCCTCTAGAGTCCGACCGAGCGCGGCGCGGGTGTCGGCGTCGACGACGAGGTCGAACTGCAGCGCGAGGGCGTAGGCGGTCGGAGCATCGCTCATCATGCGTCCTGCCGGGGTGACGTACTCCGCGGTGAACGCGCGGCGCGCGGCCTCGGCGAGGGTTCCGTAGGTCTCGGCATCCTCGTCGTGTCCGAGCAGCGCTGCGGCATCAGCGACCTGGCGCAGCGACCGGGCGAAGTAGGCGCTGGCGACGATGTCGGCGTCGACCTTCGCCTTGCCGGGCTTGTCCGGCGGGGCGGCGGGGTCGAGCCAGTCGCCGAGCTGCATACGGCCGGCCCACAGGCCTGAGTCGCCCGCATCGCGGCGCACCGCCTCTACCCACGCACGCATGCTCGGATACTGCGCGGCGAGCACGTCACGGTCGCCGAAGCGCTGCCACAGCACGCTCGGCACGACCGTTGCGGCGTCACCCCACGCGGCGACCGGTCCGCCGCCCGCGAACGACGGCAGCGCTGCGGGGACGACGACCGGAACGATCCCGCCGTCGCGGTCCTGCTCGTGCGCCAGGTCGCGCAGCCACGAGGTCAGGAAGCCGTCGCAGTCGTAGAGGAACGTCGCGGTCGGCGCGAACACCTGGATGTCGCCCGTCCAGCCCAGGCGCTCGTCGCGCTGCGGACAGTCGGTGGGAATCGACAGGAAGTTGCCGCGCATGCCCCAGCGCACGTTCTCGTGCAGCTTCTCCACGAGCGGGTCGGATGCCGAGAACCATCCGGTCCGGGCGAGGTCGGAGTGCAGCACCACGGCCTCGATGTCCGCGGGGTCGACGTCGAGTCCGGTGATCTGCGCGTAGCGGAAGCCGTAGAAGCTGAAACGCGACTCCAGCACGTCGTCGCCGCCCGAGAGATCGAACGTCGCCGTCGCCTCGGCGTTGCGCAGGGGGCGAAGAGCCAGCTCACCCGCATCGAGCACTTCGGCATGACGGATGACGATGCGGGTGCCGGCCGCTCCTCGCGCGCGGATGCGCAGGCGCCCGACCAGGTTCTGGCCGAAGTCGAGGATCGTGGCGCCGGAGGGCGAGGTGAGAACCTCCGCGACCGGCAGCGTCTCGATGCGGCGTACGGGCGGAGCGATCCGTGGCTCGGGGACGGGGACGTTCTCGTAGCCGGGCCGCGCCGCCGCGCCGACGCGCGCCGACGTCCACGCCGCGTCGTCGAGGCTCCGGCGCAGGTCTTGGTGTTCGCCCGCGTAGATGCCGCTGTCGACGACGGGTCCGTCGCCCGTCGCCTCCCAGTCGGGGCCGGTGGCCGCGAGGGTCGCGCTCGTGCCGTCTGCGTACGTCACGCGCAGCTGGGCCAGCCACGAGGGCTGATCACCGTAGACGCGGTCGGTGAAGGTGAAGAAGCCGTACTTCTCCGTGTACCAGGCGCCCACGATCGTCGCCGCGAGCTCGTTCTCGCCGTCACGCAGGAGGGCGGTGACGTCGACGCTCTCGTGCACGAGCCGGTCGCGGTAGGCGGTCCATCCGGGCGAGAGCACATCGTCGCTCACCGGGGCGCCGTTGACGGTCGGTTCGGCCACGCCCAGCGCGGTCCAGAAGAGGACGGCGCGCGTGACTTCGCGCTCGATCATGAAACGGGTGCGCACCGCGGCGGGCTGCGCTGCGCGCGACGGGTCGGCCAGGCCGACCGGGAGGGCGACCCACTCGTCGTCGGCGAGGAAGCCCGCCTCGACGACGAGCGCATCGCTCCACGTCGTCGATCGTCCATCGGTGCTGTGCGCTCGCACCCGCACCGATCGGCTCTCCCCGGGTTCAGAGGGCGAAACGG
>NZ_BADB01000109.1:0-6656 GCF_000333415.1 Microbacterium sp. B24
AGCTCGGTCCCGGGGATCCTCTAGAGTCCGTCGCCACGCTTTACGCCGCACTGGAATCCATGGCGAGTAAGAGCTGGATTCTTCCCGACGGTGAGGAAGTCGTGCACAAGCGCACGCGGCGCTACTACGTGCTGTCCACAGACGGGATGCAGATACTGAAGCGCCGCGCCGACCAGCTCGCAGCTCATGCTCAGCTAGCTCAGCGACGACTTCGGGAAGTCAACGGGAAGGCGGTCACGGCATGAGCACGATCGAGCGCGATGTCGAACGGATGCTTCGCTGGTACCCGCGGAGGTGGCGCGAAACGCACGGGGCTGCGCTCATTGATTTGCATATGGAGCGTTGTGAGCACTCCGACTCCACACAGCTCAGCCAAGAAGAGCGGGCGGCGATGCGAGCTGCTGGTCTCTTCGAGCGCACTCGCCATATCCTCCCGATTGCCGCGTCTGCGCTCGGAACGGTTGCGCTCGCGGTGGGGTACATCCTTGCGTTGGGCGGTAACAACGCGGTAGGTAATCCGCTGTGGCTCTTCGTCGGTCCGCTCCTGCTCAGTGTGTCGGTCTGGAGTCTTCGTGCAGCTACTGACGGGCGATGGAGCGTCCGCACCGCTGTGCCGGCGGTCGCGTCTGCATTCGCGGCGCTCGCGGCTATGGCGGCCCTGAACCTTGCAGTTCTTCGAGATGGCGGCGGCGTCATCCCAAACGTGGAGAGCCTGTGGGCGGTGGGCGCGTTGAGTGCTGCATTCATCGGCATTGCCGTGGCCGTCGCGACCGCGCCGAGTCTTCAGCGCGGCGGAATGACGCGAGACTGGGCCCTCACTATCGGCTTCGTCGCTGGTTTCCTCGGCACGGTGCCCCTCTACCTCGGCCTGCTCGCCGCACCTGCCGCCGCTGTCGCCGGTGTCATCCTGTTCGGACTTGCCGTGCGCTTCGCCGCTCGCAGCCGTCGCGGAGCCGCGATCGTGGACGAGCGCCGAGCGGAGCCTGCCTAAGCGCCCGCTCGTCGAACGACACAGACACCAGACGCGAACTCGATTCAGCCGAGGCTGACCGACTGATAGTAGGCGACGGCTGCCCAGACGAGCACGCCCACGCCGATCATCAGAGTGCCGACGCCGACGAACTGCCAGATGACGAGTCGGCGCTCGGGGGCGGGGAGGTCGCGAAAGGCCATGCGGTGATCGTAGCGAGTCCGCTGTGTCCATCGCGTGTCCATCGCGTTATCCACGGCGATGCGCTCGGCATCCGCCGGCTCGCACCCCTAGATTCGATTTCGTGGACGAGCACGAGCCGCGTACCGAACCCGACACCGTCACCGAAGCGATCTGCATTCTGGGCTACGACTGACCGATCGGCTCCTCTCCCACGCGCCCGGCTAGGCTGAGGAGTCGTGACCGCACCGACGACGCCCCGGCTTCCCGCCGGTGTGGCTCTCGGTGGTGCCGTGCTGGTCGGCGTGCTGACGGCGCTCCAAGCCCGCATCAACGGGCAACTCGGTCTGCGCATCGGTGACGGGCTCGTCGCCGCGGTCATCTCCTTCGGGTCGGGCCTCCTGGTGCTGGCTGTGGTGTCGGCGCTGCTGCCGACGGGCCGCCGAGGTTTCGGCGCTCTGGTCGCCGGCATCCGGGCGCGCACGATCCCGTGGTGGATGCTGGCAGGCGGCCTCGCCGGAGCGCTCACCGTCGCAACGCAAGGCCTCGCCGTCGCCGTGATCGGCGTTTCCCTGTTCACTGTCGGGGTCGTGGCCGGACAGACACTGAACGGCCTGGTGCTCGACCGCGTCGGCTACGGCCCGGCGGGCGTCGTCGCGGTCACCATGCCACGCATCGCGGGCGGCGCACTGGCCCTCATCGCCGTCGGTATCTCGTTGCAGGGCGGCGTGGTGGAGCGCGTGCCCTTGTGGATGCTGGTGCTGCCCTTTCTGGCCGGTGTCGGCATCGCGTGGCAGCAGGCGACAAACGGGCGGCTGCGCCAGCGCGTCGGGACGCCGTTGACCGCGACCTTCGTCAATTTCTTCGGTGGAACGGTGGTCCTCGCCATCGCGGCCATCGTTCACGTCGCCGTCGTCGGCGCGCCCCGCGCACTGCCGACCGAGGCGTGGCTCTACCTCGGCGGCGTGGTCGGGGTGATCTACATCTTCCTGTCGGCGGCGCTCGTCGCCCACACCGGCGTTCTGCTGCTCGGCCTCGGCGTCGTGGTCGGCCAGCTCGCCACTGCATTCGCCCTCGATGCCGTGTGGCCCGCCGATGCCGGGCCCGGCTGGCGAACCGAACTGTTGATGGTCGTGGTGGCCGCAAGCTCGGTCATCGTCGCCCTCGCCCCCTGGCGGCGACAGCGACACTGATCGGCCGCCAGGGCCCGTCAGCTCTTCTTCTTGTCTTTCTTCGCGCCGGTCGTCGTCGCCCCGCCGTCCTTGTCCGCCGCCTTCGCGGAGGCGGGCATGCGGCTCAGATGTGCGCGCGGATCGACGCTCTTGCGCCGGCCGGGACGTGCGCCGCTGGGCTTGCCGCCGACATACAGCCAGCCGAGCAGTTCCTCGTCCTTCGTGAGTCCGTGCGCCTTGGCGACCGCCTTGGCTCGCGTGTAATGACCGGTGCGCCAGATGACGCCCCAGCCCGCCTCATCCAGCAGGAGGCTGAGCACATGGGCGACGCCCGAGGCAACCGCCTCCTGCTCCCAGCGCGGAACCTTCTCGCTCTTGCGGTAGCTGGCGACCACGGCGAGGAGCAGCGGGGCGCGCAGAGGCTTCGTCGACGGCTTGTCGTCGCCCTCGGCCTTGGCGATCGCGGCGCCGAGCGTCGCCCGGTCATCTCCGCGCAGCTCGATCACACGCCACGGTCGCAGCGAGGAGTGGTCAGCGACCCGCCCCGCTGCCGCGATCAGGGTGAGAAGCTCGGCCCGGGTGGGCGCGGCATCCGTCACCTTCGACCAGGAGCGACGGTTTCGCACCGCCGCCAGTGCGGGGTAGTCCGTGATCGTCTCGATCACGACGCGTCCGCCTCCGCGGCCGGGGTGAACGACAGTGACAGCGAGTTCATGCAGTACCGGTCGCCGGTGGGCGTGCCGAAGCCGTCGGGGAAGACATGTCCGAGATGCGAGCCGCAGTTCGCGCAGCGCACCTCGGTGCGGACCATGCCGTGGCTGCGGTCTTCGATCAGCTCGACGGCCTCGGGGCGCACCGACTCGTAGAAGCTCGGCCACCCGCAGTGCGAGTCGAACTTCGTTCCACTCTGGAACAGTTCGGCGCCGCAGGCGGCGCACGTGTAGAGACCGGCGCGGCTCTCGTCGAGCAGCTCGCCGGTCCAGGCGCGCTCGGTGCCCGCCTGGCGGAGCACCGCGTACTGTTCGGCGGTGAGTTCCGAACGCCACTCGTCGTCGGTCTTGGTCACGCGGTAGGTCATGTCTGGCTCCTTACTCCACCCACCATTCAACCCGACGCAGGCCGCGGTCGGCTCGGCCCGCGAGAATGTCACCCATGAGTTCCCTCCCAGAATCGGTGTCGGCCCGCTATGGCCGGTTCGCCCGCGAGGAGGCTCCCGGACGTTCCGCGCTGTACGGCGAGTGGGCCGCCGGAGTCGCGGCGGATGCCGAGGCGCAGGAGGTGCTCGGTAGGATCGCGCCTTCTCATCGTCAGCCCCCGCTCGTCTTCGCCGCCGCGCGGATGCTCGGATCCGGCGAGGGCGGGTACCGCGAATGGCGGGAGTGGGTGCTCGCCCACGGCGACGAGCTGGTCGCGGAGTGCACGGCGCGCACTCTGCAGTCCAACGAACCCCTCCGGTGCGCCGCCCTGCTGCCCGCGCTTGCGGGCATCGACGGGCCGATCGCGCTGCTGGAGGTCGGAGCGAGCGCGGGACTGTGCCTCTACCCCGACCGCTACTCGTACCGGTATCGAGGCGTCGCCGGTGAGATCGCGCTCGATCCCCCCGACGGGGCGTCGTCGGTCGTGCTCGAGAGCGAGCTGCGCGGTCAGCACGTGCCCCCGTTGCGGCATCCGGAGATCGTCTGGCGGGCGGGCATCGATCTCGCGCCACTGGATCCGGCCGACCCCGCCACCGAGGCGTGGTTGACGGCTCTCGTCTGGCCGGGCGAGACCGGACGCGCGGATCGGGTGCGTTCCGCGCTGCGCATCGCGGCGGCGGACCCGCCCCTCATGTTCGCGGGAGACGGCGTCGAACAGCTCACCCGCGCGGTCGCGGCGGCGCCGCGGGAGGCGACACTCGTCGTTCAGACGCCGGGTGTCCTGGCCCATCTCGGATGGCACGCGCGACACGAGCTGATCGAGGCGGCATCCGCCGCGGGACGATGGATCACCCTCGATGCCCCCGCTCTCCACGAGGGCTGGCGCGGTGGCGCGCCGGCGACGCGCGCGGCGGAAGGCTTCGCGCTCGCACGAGACGGCATCGTCCTCGGCCGTGCCGATCCTCTTGGGCGATGGCTGGAGTGGCATCCCGGCGGGCGCGGCTGACGGGGTTAGCGTGAGGACGTGCCCCTCTCCGACCGCGATCGTCTCCTCCTCGACTTCGAGTCGCGGTGGATCGCACACGACGCCGTGAAGGAGGAGGCCATCCGCGCCGAACTCGACCTGGCGCCGGCCCGGTACTACCAGCTGCTCGCCCGCATCATCGATCAACCGGATGCCGCGGCGCACGACGCCATGCTGGTGCACCGTCTGCGCCGGCTCCGCGACGCGCGCGAGAGCGAGCGCGAGGGACGCGCGGCCGTTCCCGCCGTCCGCACGGGAACAGGCCGATAGCATTCTGGGGTGCCGAGTACGCCCCCGCAGAAAGACCGCTTCGATGATCTCGCCCTCGAGGGAGGGCGCATCGGTGCTCACCGCGCCGAGAATCCGCGTCTGCGAGGCGGAGTCGTGGTGCTGTGGTCGATCATCGCGATCGTCGTTCTGGTCGCGGTCGGCATCTTCGGCACGCTGATCGCCACTGGCCGCGTCACCCTCTTTCCCACGCCGAGCGCCACGCCGACGACCATCGCGACCGCCGAGCCGGTCATCGACACGTCCTACGCGGTGACGGTCCTCAATGCGACGACGCAGTCGGGTCTGGCCGGCTCCCTCGCGCAGACCATCGTCGCGGCCGGATGGGCGTCCGACAGAGTCACCGCCGGCGACGCCAGCTCCAAGGACTTCCCGACCACGACGGTCTTCTACTCCGACCCCGCCGAAGAAGGGGCGGCGCGCGGCCTCGCCCAGGTGATCGGCGGCGCGGCGGTGACCCTCAGCGACGCCTACGCCTCTCTTGCGGGTGGCGACGGCAGCAAGCTCCTCGTCGTCGTCATCGGCGCGGATCGCACGGATGCCGGAGCCACTCCGGCCGGCTGACCCCACCGCCCGGTGATCACGAGCGTGGTCATGAGCGCCGAGCGTGTTTCGCGCGTGTGAACAGTTCGATGCGCCCGTGTCAACAGTTGCCGGAACGGCGATTTCGCCGCCCTCGCGCTGGTTAGCATTGCGACGTCCCACCGCAGCATCAGGAGATTCGCATGGCCCAAGGCACCGTCAAGTGGTTCAACGCCGAGAAGGGTTTCGGCTTCATCACCGTGACCGACGGCCAGGACGTGTTCGTCCACTACTCCAACATCGACATGTCGGGATTCCGCGTCCTGGAGGAGGGGCAGACGGTCGAGTTCACCGTCGGAGCCGGTCAGAAGGGCCCCCAGGCCGAGTCGGTCCGCGTCGTCGCCTGACGCCGTCCGGCCCTCCCATCGCGCCCGCTCGGCGCGGCTTGCACTCGTCATGCCAGAGTGCCAGAATGAGTTAGCACTCAATCATCGCGAGTGCTAAAGACTCATCCTCACGTCCGGGAGGGACGACACACTTATGGCAAAGATCATCGCTTTCGACGAGGAGGCCCGCCGTGGCCTCGAGCGTGGCCTGAACATCCTGGCCGACGCCGTCAAGGTGACCCTGGGCCCGCGCGGTCGCAACGTCGTGCTCGAGAAGAAGTGGGGCGCCCCCACGATCACGAACGACGGTGTCTCGATCGCCAAGGAGATCGAGCTCGACGACCCGTACGAGAAGATCGGCGCGGAGCTCGTCAAGGAGGTCGCCAAGAAGACGGACGACGTCGCCGGTGACGGCACCACGACGGCCACCGTCCTCGCCCAGGCCCTCGTGCGCGAAGGTCTGCGCAACGTCGCAGCCGGCGCCGACCCCATCTCCCTGAAGAAGGGCATCGAGAAGGCCGTCAAGGCGCTCTCCGACGAGCTGCTCGCGTCCGCCAAGGAGGTCGAGACCAAGGAGGAGATCGCCGCCACGGCATCCATCTCCGCCGCAGACCCCGAGATCGGCGAGCTCATCGCCGAGGCGATCGACAAGGTCGGCAAGGAAGGCGTCGTCACCGTCGAGGAGTCGAACACGTTCGGCACCGAGCTCGAGCTCACCGAGGGCATGCGCTTCGACAAGGGCTACATCAACCCCTACTTCGTCACGGACCCGGAGCGCCAGGAGGCCGTCTTCGAGGACCCGTACATCCTCATCGCGAACCAGAAGATCTCCAACATCAAGGACCTGCTGCCGATCGTCGACAAGGTGATCCAGGAGGGCAAGGAGCTCGTCATCATCGCCGAGGACGTCGAGGGTGAGGCTCTCGCGACCCTCGTGCTCAACAAGACTCTAGAGGATCCCCGGGACCGAGCTCGAAT
>NZ_BADB01000108.1:0-242 GCF_000333415.1 Microbacterium sp. B24
AGCTCGGTCCCGGGGATCCTCTAGAGTCGTGTGGCCGAGTCGTGAGCGGCCCCTCACGCAATGCGCACGGGCAGCGGTGTGCTCATGTCATCCTGTCGAGCGGTATCGAGTTCGGTGACCTCGACGTTGACCCTCGGCGCCTGTGTCGCTCGTGTGCCGTCGCGTGCCCCTGGTGGACCAACTACAGCACCCAGCAGTGCAGAGAGCGCCCCGCTGACCTCGCACACTTCGAGGCCAAGATG
>NZ_BADB01000107.1:0-233 GCF_000333415.1 Microbacterium sp. B24
AGCTCGGACCGGGGATCCTCTAGAGTCAAACCGAACCGGCGACGGACCTCACAACACACCGAGCGGTCGCTTTCGGCGACCCCCGACCGGTGATCGCCGCACGCGTCGATCACGAGACAAGGAAATCACAATGAAGCGCACATCCGTGTCGGTCCTCGCTGCGGCAGGGCTCGTCGGTGTGCTGGCGCTCACCGGCTGCGGACAGGCCGGTACAGGCGACAGCACGACCGCGG
>NZ_BADB01000106.1:0-1376 GCF_000333415.1 Microbacterium sp. B24
CGGGTGACGCGTGGGTCGTGGCCGACGATGGCACGCGCTACTGGGGGCGCTTCGGTGCCGCGGGCCTGCTCGCCGTCGATCCGCAGCGCGGCGTGCTCTTGCAGCACCGCGTGGCCTGGAGCCACTTCGGCGACACGTGGGGGTTGCCGGGTGGTGCGCGCCATCAGGACGAGTCCGCATGCGAGGGGGCGTTGCGCGAGTCGGCGGAAGAGGCGGGAGTGCCGGCATCCGCCGTGCAGTCGCGCCTGATCAGTGTGTACGACGTGGGCGTGTGGACGTACGCGACGGTCGTCGCGGATGTCGTCGTGCCGTTCGAGCCGGTGATCAGCGACCCTGAGAGCCGTGAGCTGGCGTGGGTGCCCGTGGATGCCGTCGACTCCTACCCGCTGCATCCGGGGTTCGCCGCGTCATGGCCGCTGCTGCGGTCGCTGCTCGAGGTGCACCCGGTCGTGGTGGTCGACGCAGCGAACGTGGTCGGATCGGTGCCCGACGGCTGGTGGAAGGATCGGGCGGGCGCGACGGCGCGGCTGCTGGATCGACTGCGCGGGCTGGCGGCGCGGGGGATGGATGCCGGGCGGCTGGGGCTTGCCGCGGACGTGTGGTTTCCGGAGCTCCGTGTCGTGGTCGAGGGCCAGGCGCGCCCGGTCGAGGAGGTTCCGGGACTCACGGTGGTGCGCGCCGACGCCGAGGGTGATGACGCGATCGTCGCGGAGGTTGCAGCGCTTGCTGCTGCGGGCCGGAGTGTGGTCGTGGTGACGAGTGACCGGGAACTGCGGGCGCGTGTGGGCGCGCTCGGTGCCGTGGCGCACGGGCCGTCGTGGCTCGACCTCGACTGAGGTCGCCGGGCGGTCAGTCGTCGTCGATCGCGTAGCCGGTATCAGCGTCGCGTCCGCGCAGGCGGTCGATGTCGCGGCGCTCGCGCTTGGTGGGCCGGCCGGCACCGCGGTCACGGACGGCGAGTTGGGCGACCGGCTCGCGCGGCGGTGTGCGGTCCTCCGCGGCGAGGGCGGCGATCGGTGCGCCGACGCGTTTGGTGAGCAGTTGGCGTACGACGAGGATGCGGTCGAACCCGGCGATGCGCACGCGGATCTCGTCGCCGATGCGCACCGCCTGGGCGGCTTTCGCCTTCTCGCCGCCGATGCGCACATGCCCGGCGCGGCACGCCGTGGTCGCGGCGGAGCGGGTCTTGTAGACGCGCACCGCCCAGAGCCACGCATCGATGCGGACGGACGGCTCGCTCATCCCTCGATTCTGCCCTGTCGGATTCGTCGGGGTGGTGAGCGGGGGATCAGGTCACGGTGAGGGAGACGATCGGACGCCGGGAGCGCGGGACGAGCGACTTCGATGAATCCGGCATCCTCGAAGCTCGAAGCGCG
>NZ_BADB01000105.1:0-1283 GCF_000333415.1 Microbacterium sp. B24
GAGCTCGGTCCCGGGGATCCTCTAGAGTCAGACCTGGCCTTCGAGGACGTCTCGTTCCGCTATGCATCTGACAAGCCCCTGATCGACGGGCTGTCGATGCACGCCCGCCCGGGCAGCACCGTCGCCATCGTCGGTCCCACGGGCGCCGGCAAGACGACGCTGGTGAACCTGATCATGCGCTTCTACGACGTGGATGCCGGTGTCATCGCCCTGGGCGGGCTGGACACTCGGCGGATGACCCGGGACGACCTGCGCGCACGCACGGGCATGGTGCTGCAAGACACCTGGCTGTTCTCCGGAACCATTCGCGAGAACATCGCCTACGGCAGACCCGACGCCTCCGAGGAGGACATCGTCGAGGCAGCGACGGCCGCGTACGTCGATCGTTTCGTGCACGCCCTGCCCGACGGCTACGACACCGTGCTCGACGACGAAGCGACGAATCTGTCGGCGGGGGAGCGGCAGCTGATCACGATCGCCCGCGCGTTCCTGGCGGATCCGAGGATCCTGATCCTCGATGAGGCGACGAGTTCGGTCGACACACGCACCGAGTTGCTCATCCAGCGCGCCATGTCGCGGCTGCGGGCCGACCGCACCGCGTTCGTCATCGCGCATCGCCTGTCGACGATTCGCGACGCCGACCTCATCCTCGTCATGGAGAACGGCACGATCGTCGAACAGGGCACCCACGAGCAGCTGCTCGCCGCCCACGGCGCGTACCGCCGCCTCTACGATGCCCAGTTCGAGGCTCCGGTCGACGACGAGGCCGACGCCGCCGCTTCGCAGCCTGTCGGCGGGGTGCAGCCCCGACCCGTCCACTAGAGTGGGACCGTGCCCGAAGCCGCGACTCACTCGCGCACCATCCCGCTCGCGGACGGTGCCGTCGACCTGCAGTGGGCGGAGCTGACCCATACGGGCCGTCGGCGAGAGATCAATCAGGATGCCGTCCTCGCTCGCTATCCGCTGTTCGTGGTCGCCGACGGGATGGGTGGCCACATCGGCGGTGAGATCGCCAGCAGCAGCACGATCGCACGCCTCGAATCGATGGTCGGCAAAGGCGAGGTCAGCCCGAAGAACATCGAGAAGGCGCTTTCCAAGGCCGTCGGCGACATCGCCTCGCACCCCGAAGCCACCGATGACGGCACGGGGACGACGGTGACCGGGGTCTACCTCGACACCTCCACCCCCGAGCCCACGTGGGTGACCCTCAACATCGGCGACTCGCGGGTCTATCTCTTCCGCGACGGCGGCCTCGCCCAGGTCACGACCGATCATTCCGTCGT
>NZ_BADB01000104.1:0-4829 GCF_000333415.1 Microbacterium sp. B24
CTTTCAGGAGGCATGAGCTGACCATCGTGGCCGGACACGCCGCGCTCGAGTCCTGATCGCCCACGGAGAACTGTCCGTCACCACTCCCCGCTCGAGAGGCATCGCTCTCGAGCGGGGAGTGGTTTCTCGTTGTGCGCGAGGAGAGCACCCATGTTGATCCTGTTGCCGCCGTCGGAGACCAAGCGCCCGGGCGGTCGCACGCGCATTGTCGACATCGCCGGGTTTGCGCTTCCCGAGCTCCGCGCCGCACGCGAGTCGGCCGTGGACGCCCTTGTGGCATTGAGCGCCGACGAGGAGCGCGCTGCGCGCGTGCTCAAGCTGTCGCGGCGTCAGCGCGAGGACATCGCCCACAATGCGACGCTGCGCAGCGCACCGACGTTGCCGGCGGTCGACCGCTACACGGGGGTGCTCTTCGATGCGCTGGATGCTGCCACCCTGACCGCGGCGTCGCGGCGCTGGCTGGGCGCTCACGTGCTCATCCACTCCGCGCCGTTCGGACCGGTCGCCGCGCTCGATGCGATCCCGACCTACCGGCTCGCCGCCGGAACGGCGCTTCCCGGCATCCCGCCCCTGAGGCGTCACTGGGCGGGTGAGGTCACCGAGGCTCTGCGCACGGCCGCGCCGTCGTTCGTCCTGGATCTGCGCTCCGAGGCGTACGTCGCCCTTGGCCCCGTTCCGTCGGACGTGGCGTCCGCCTACGTGCGCGTGGTGACGATCGGCGAGGACGGCGCGACACGTGCACTCAACCACTTCAACAAGCACGGCAAGGGGGCTTTGGTCAGAAGGCTCGCGGAAACCCGCCCGCGCATCGCGACGCGCGAGGCGCTCCTGGCGTGGGCCGAGACGGCGGGCGTGACGCTGCAGGACGGTGCGCCGGGGGAGATCGATCTCGTCGTGTGATCAGTCGCGCGCGGTGTGGGCGGCGGTTCGTTCTGTGTTCTCGGCAATGGCCACGAGGGCGACCCCGGACTCGATGATGAAGCGCAGCACGACGACGGCGAGGAACGCGACGACGGGAACGACGATCAACGTCGACAGGATGAGCGCGATGCCACCGCCCAGGTTCCACCACAGCGAACCGATGCCGGAGATGAGACCCCACAGGAACGTCGCGATGAAGGCGATGCCGATCGCGACGAGGCCCACGAGATAGAAGACGCTTGCCAATCTGCGAGTGATGAACCGCGTGAACGACAGGTCGAACAGGGCGGAGAGGAAGCCGCGACCGATGTCGTCGAGGTCGCCGACCAGCCGTGGAACCCCCGTGTCGTCGACACCGGCGATGCCCGCCCCGGATGCCGTGTCGCGCGCCACCTCTTCCGCGGGACGCGGCGGCAGCGGGGGGAGAGAGGACTCGGTCATCGGCGTTCCTTCCGGCGCGGACGGCAGTGCGCCCAGGCTATCGGCTGCGTCGCGGACGGGTGGGGACACGCGCGCGAAAGAGACGTCGCGCCGGTGTGCTCGCTACCAATACGATGTGAGCCGGAGCCGGCCAGGGTGGTCGCGCTCGACGGCGAGAATCGCCGGGGGAGGTACTCATGGATGATTACTCGGGCGGGAGCGCTGCCGCCGCTGCAGCTGCCCTGATCGTGTTTGCGTTCTTCGTCTTCATCTTCGCGGTGATCGGCTATGTGATCAGTGCGTTCTTCCTGATGAAGATCTTCGACAAGGCGGGAGTCCAGGGCAAGTGGCGCGCCTGGGTGCCGATCTACAACTTCATGGTGTTCGCAAAGCTCGGCGATGTCAGCCCATGGGTCATGCTGGGCGCCGTTGTGGCATCGGGCCTGCTGAGCCAGGTCCCCGTTCTCGGTTGGATCATCGCGCTGCTCCCGATCGTCGTGGGCGCCCTGGCCGCGTGGCGCGTGGGGCAGAAGCTTCAGAAGGAGACGCCCTGGGTCATCCTCTACGTCCTGCTCGGACTCGTGTGGCTCGGCATCCTCGCCTTCGACAAGTCGCGCTGGAACCCGAACGTGCCGCCCGCGCCGTGGGCGGCGAACGGCTTCCTCGCCGACCGCACCGTCTGGCAGGGCGTTCCCGTCCAGACGTCGGCGGCGCCCGCGGGCTACACCCCTCCTGCGGGTTACCAGCCGCCGGCGGGTTACCAGCCGCCGGCGCCTCCGGCCGGATATCAGCCGCCCGCGCCGCCGGCAGCCACCGCACCGCCTGCTGCTCCCGAGCCGCCGACCACGGAACCGCCGACCGCGGAGCCGCCGACCGCTCCGGAGCCGCCGCGCTCCTGATCGTCCTCACCGCTCAACCGCCCGGGTTCGCTGACAGCGCACCCGGGCGGTTGAGCGTGGCAGCCCGGCGGGCGTAGCGTCGATTCGCGCTTGTTGTGGCGGGCGCGGAAAGGCGGCGCCGTGCTCGGCAGGATCCTCGTGCGCTATCTCGCGCCCACGTGGCCGTTGCTCCTCCTGGTGGTGATCTTCCAGCTCGGCCAATCGGTCGCGTCGCTGCTGTTGCCCACGCTCAATGCCGACATCATCGACAACGGCGTGATCACGGGCGACATCGGCTACATCTGGCGGACCGGCGGCGTGATGCTCGGGATCAGCGTCGTCCAGATCGTCTGTTCGCTGGTCGCGGTGTACTTCGGTTCGCGGCTGGCGATGGGCCTCGGTCGTGCGGTGCGCGCCGATCTCTTCCACCGCGTTGTCGCCTTCTCGCAGCGCGAGGTCGGGCAGTTCGGGGCGCCGTCGCTGATCACCCGCAACACGAACGACGTCCAGCAGGTGCAGATGCTCGTTCAGATGTCGGCGACCGTGATGGTCTCCGCGCCGATGCTCGCGATCGGAGGCATCGTGATGGCGGTGCGCCAGGACGCGGGATTGTCGTGGCTGGTGGCGGTGTCGGTGCCCGTGCTGCTGGTGATCGTGTCGCTGGTGGTCGTGCGGATGGTCCCCGCCTTCACCACCATGCAGGCGCGCATCGACCGGCTCAACCAGATCATGCGCGAGCAGCTCACCGGCATCCGCGTCGTCCGCGCCTTCGTCCGAGAGAACGAGGAACGGCACCGCTTCACGCGCGCCAGCGAGGACGTGATGGAAACCGCCCTTCGCGCCGGAAACCTCATGGCCGTGATGTTCCCGGCGGTCATGCTCGTCATGAACCTGTCCTCGGTGGCGATCATCTGGTTCGGGGCCGCCGAGGTGCAGAACAACGGCGTGCAGATCGGCACGCTGTTCGCGTTCCTGAGCTACATGATGCAGATCCTCATGGGTGTCATGATGGCGACGTTCATGTTCGTGATGATCCCGCGCGCGGCGGTGTGCGCCGATCGCATCGGAGCCGTGCTGGAGACGGAGCCGTCCGTGCACGCCCCCGAGGCGCCCGTGCGAGCCGCCGGGGCCGGGGGACGCGTCGTCTTCGACGACGTCGAGTTCACCTACCCCGGTGCCGAGTCGCCAGTGCTCCAGGGCATCGCCTTCGCCGCCGAACCCGGAACCACGACGGCGATCATCGGTTCGACCGGCGCAGGAAAGTCGACGCTCGTCGGCCTCATCGCTCGGCTCTTCGACGTCACGGGGGGAGCGGTCACCGTCGACGGTGTCGACGTCCGCGAGCTCGACCCCGACGACCTCTGGGCCCGCGTCGGTCTCGTCCCCCAGCGCGCATTCCTGTTCGCCGGCACCGTCGCGTCCAACCTCCGCTACGGCGACGCCGCCGCCAGCGACGCGCAGCTCTGGGCGGCGCTGGATCTCGCGCAGGCGAAGGACTTCGTCGCGGCCCTGCCGGGCGGACTGGACGCCCCGATAGCGCAGGGCGGCACCAACGTCTCGGGTGGCCAGCGCCAGCGCCTCGCGATCGCTCGGGCATTGGCGCGGCAGCCCGAGATCTACATCTTCGACGACTCGTTCTCCGCGCTCGACCTGCGGACCGACGCCGCCCTTCGTCGCGCGCTCGATGCGCATCTTCCCGAGGCGACGCGGATCGTCGTCGCGCAGCGGGTATCGACCATCCGCCACGCGGACCAGATCGTCGTGCTCGATCACGGCCGGATGGTCGGACGCGGCACGCACGACGAGCTGGTGGAGACCAACGAGACGTACCGCGAGATCGTCGAGTCGCAGCTCGCGGCGCAGGAGGCATGATGAGCGGTCCGGGACCTCGAGGACCGCGCGGCGGTCCGATGGCGGGCGGTGCGCCCGTCCAGAAGGCGCAGAACTTCGGTCCGAGTGCGCGGCGGCTGCTGGGCACGTTGCGTGTCGATCGTGCCCGCCTGGCACTGGTGTTCCTGCTCGGTGTGCTGTCAGTGGGTCTGTCGGTGCTCGGTCCGAAAATCCTCGGCGACGGCACCAACGTCGTGTTCGCGGGCTTCATCTCGATGCAGGTGCCGGCCGGGGCCACGAAACAGCAGGTCATCGATCAGCTGATCGCCAGCGGCAACCAGCAGCAGGCCGACATGCTCTCGGCGATGGACTTCACGCCCGGAGCGGGCATCGACATGTCGCGACTGGGGGCGATCCTCATCGCGGTGCTGGCGATCTACATCTTCGCCGCGCTGTTCAACTGGCTGCAGGCGCGCCTGCTCAACGGCATCGTGCAGCGCGCGATGCACCGGCTCCGTGTGCGCGTCGAAGAGAAGGTCCATCGTCTGCCACTCGCGTACTTCGATGGCGTGCAGCGCGGGGAGCTGCTCAGTCGCGTC
Organism: Microbacterium sp. B24; assembly: GCF_000333415.1. Lineage (NCBI taxonomy): Bacteria > Bacillati > Actinomycetota > Actinomycetes > Micrococcales > Microbacteriaceae > Microbacterium > Microbacterium sp. B24. The sequence continues at coordinate 4,649 of NZ_BADB01000104.1, forward strand.
ACCAATGACGTCGACAACATCGGCCAGTCGATGCAGCAGACGCTGTCGCAGGTGATCATGTCGCTGCTGACGGTGATCGGCGTGCTCGCGATGATGTTCATCATCTCCCCGCTTCTGGCGGTCATCGCGCTCGTGACCATTCCGTTGACGGTGATCGTGACGATGCTCGTCGCGCGCCGCT
>NZ_BADB01000103.1:0-1338 GCF_000333415.1 Microbacterium sp. B24
CAGCGCGAAGCACTGCTGCTGTCATACGTCGGGGGATATTCTCAGAGCGAGATCGCCGCACTGTGGGATCGCCCCTGGGGACGATCAAAACAAGGATGCGCGACGGCTGNTCGCGCCTGAGGCAGGAGATGGGGGTGACGTCATGAACGACCGCGAGAGCCGAGACATCGGAGCCGACGAGTTCGCCGAACTCTCGGCAGGACACGCGCTGAACGCGTTGTCGATCGACGACGAGCGCGCCTATCGGGCTGCCCTGGCCGCACACGCCGAGTGGGATGGGATTGCCCGCCTCGACGCCGCCACCGTCGACGCGTTGGCCGACGGCATTCCGCCCGTCGCTCCGCCGCTCGACCTCCGCTCACGGCTGATGCGCGCGATCGACGCCGAGGCGCCGTCGCCGGAGGCGGATGCCGCGGCATCCGCCGATACAGACGAGAACCACGCCGAGGCCGATGCGGTTGCTCCGCCGACAGAGGTCGTGCAGGCCGTGCAGCGTCGGAACTGGACCCGAGGCCTCTTTGCCCTCGTCGCCTCGGTCGCGCTGCTCGTCGCGATTGGATGGGGCACGGGAGCGGTGACGAACCTGTGGCGCACCCCGGCCGCCGTGACCGCACTGGAGCAGATCCAGTCGGCGCCCGACGCCTCGTCGGCTCAGGTGAGCTTCCAGGGTGGCGAAGCCACGGCCCACTGGTCGTCCAGCGTCGGCAAAGTGGTGCTTGTCGCCGACGGCTTGCCCGAGCTTCCGAGCGATCGCACTTTCGAGCTATGGTTCGTGCGCGGCAGCCAGCCGATCGCGGCAGGAACCTTCGACGCCTCCGGCTCGGCGGCGACGGCCGAGCTCAGCGGAAAGATGGAGCCCGGCGACACGATCGCCGTGACGATCGAGCAGGCCGGCGGCTCTCCCGACGGCAACCCGACGACGAAGCCCATCATCGCCATCCCGACCAACGCCTGAGCCCGCCGCGTCGGCCGCCGGTAGCCTGGAAGGATGAGCGACGAGCCCCGGGACTACCACCGTCCCGTCCACCGTCCCGCCGACACGTTCGACCGTCGCTTCGGCTCCACCGATCCGGCCGACGTGTCGCGGATCGCGCACGCGACGGCATCCGCTCTGATCACCCGGGTGCGGGATGAGCCCACGGACGCCATCGTTGAGCGGCTCATCACATTCACCGACGCCCACGGCCTCGAGACGGTTGCGGAGCTGTGGTCGCACTCGCCGGCCAAGTCGCTTCCGGGCACGCTGTGGCGCCTCTACCTGCTGCAGCTGATGGTGCGTGATGACGCCGCAACCGCCGCCCTGCTCTACGAGCGGGGGAAGACAGTGCTGCGCTCGGT
>NZ_BADB01000102.1:0-1645 GCF_000333415.1 Microbacterium sp. B24
CGCCGTCCTCCGCCAACAGTGACCACACTTGCGCGGGCGCGACACCGGCCTCCAGCAGGACGGCGAGCCTCTGCAGCGTCTCGGCGGCCTCCGTGGCCTCAGCCGGGGCAGCCTTCATGGCACGGCCGCCATTTCCAACCGACCATGGCCGTCGAGCCCGGGCCGGGCGAAACCGACCACGCGACGAATGCCGTCCGGACCGCGCTCGACGTGCACCACGACACCGATCGCGCTGACGACGTGGCGAGCGAGCGCCCGATCGTCCATTCCGGCGAGAGCGCCCAGCGCTTCGAGCCGAGCGGGCAGATCGGCGATACGGCCGACGTGCACCGTGCCCGCGCCACCCTCGTGACCCGTGTTCAGGGCGGTCAGCAGTTCGCGGACCTCCTCGCCACGACACTCTCCGACGACCAGCCGATCGGGTCGCATCCGCAGGGCTTCGCGAACGAGACGCGACAGCGGAACCGCGCCGGCGCCTTCGAGATTCGGTTGGCGCGCTTCGAGACGCACATGGTGCGGATGGTCCACCCGCAACTCGGCGACGTCCTCGATCGTGACGATTCGCTCGTGCGGCGGTACCAGGCCCAACAACGCCGACAGCAGCGTGGTCTTGCCCGCACCCGTCGCGCCCGACACCAGGATGTTGCGACGCGCCGCCACGAGCTTCTCGAGCCGCCTGTGGGTCTCGGCACTGCAGAGGCCGCGACGGGCGAGCTCATCGAGATCGGGGACGTCGACCTGCGGCAGACGGATCGATATGGCCGTGCCCGTGCACGCGACAGGGGGAAGCACGGCGTGCACGCGCGCGCCGTGCTCCCACCGCACGTCGACCACGGGCGAGGCGTCGTCGAGGTGGCGCCCGCCGATTCCGACGAGCGCGACGGCCAGCGCGCGCAGCTCATCGGCATCCGCCCGCCACTCGACGACCGGCACGGCCCCGGCGCCGCGGTCGACGAACAGGCCGTCCGTGCCGTTGATGAACACGTCCGTCACCTCGGGATCGCTCAGGAGGTGACGAAGGGGCTCGAGGGCCGGGTGATCGGGAAGGCGCCGGCGTCGCGCACGACGCAGCGGAACCGGCCCCGACGCCATCGCGGGCTCCGCCGCGTCGGCGCGGACACGCGCGACGGACTCGACGCCACGCTCATCGACGACGAACCGGCGTACCGCCTCCGGAACGCGACGTGTGCCGCGGCGGTGGGCGACGAAAGGCTCGGACATACCCCGACGCTACGTGCGCGGCGCGCGGCGACGGCCGGGCGCGACCTCACCCGTGAGGAACGCAGCGACCGCCCTCCCTGGGGAGGAGCCGACGGGGCGGAAAGAGAGAAGGCGGCATCCCATAGGGGGAGATGGGATGCCGCCACGCGACATCCCGGAATCGGGGGTGGTCGGGAGTCGCGCTGCCTGAATCGAAGTTCGGCCGGATCGAGCATACGCAGACGTCCAGCCCCGCTCCAGTCGAAAACGCGTGTCGACGCTGATATATCGGTGAAACCACGGACCCGCGCCACAGGGCTCACCCCCTCCTTCCGGAGGTAGTGCCGTGTCGGTCGCGGTCGCTAGATTTCGTGAGTCGTCCGGGACCCGATCCCGCCACCGCCGCAAAGGAGCGCGCAGATGAGCAGCCAGATCGACCACCTGC
>NZ_BADB01000101.1:0-7889 GCF_000333415.1 Microbacterium sp. B24
GAATGGCGCTNTACGCCACGCGGGCCGGCAGCTTCTTTCCCCACCGCGTGGTGTTCGGGGTTCTCAACGTCATCGTGAACACTTTCCGTCCGATACCGTTCATCATTCTGCTCGCCGCCGTCCAACCGATCGCCCGCGGCATCGGACTTCCCGGCATCGGCGTGCCGTTCGCGATCTTCGCGATCACGATCGCGTCGCTGTTCGCGATCAGTCGCATCGTCGAACAGAACCTGCTGACGGTGCGCCCGGGAGTGGTGGAGGCGGCGCGCGCCGCGGGAGCGAGCCGCTCGAGGATCCTGTTCCGACTGATCCCGCGCGAGGCGCTCGGCCCGCTCCTGCTGGGTTACACCTTCGTCGTCGTCGCCCTCGTGGACATGACGGCGATGGCCGGCGCCATCGGCGCCGGCGGTCTCGGCGAGTTCGCCATCAACTACGGCTTCAAACAGTTCAACCCGTGGGTGACGTGGTCGGCGGTGCTCGTGATCATCGTCATCGTGCAGCTCGTGCAGTTCGTGGGCAACGCCCTCGCTCGACGCGTCCTGCGTCGTTAGCGATCAGCAGGTGAGGCCGTTCGTCGGCACGGTACCGTCGACGAGATAGGACTCCACGGCCTTGTCGACGCAGGCGTTGCCCTTGTTGTAGCCGGTGTGGCCCTCGCCTTGGCGGGTGATCAGCACGCCCGAAGACAGCTGCTGCGCGAGCGACACCGACCACTCGTACGGGGTCGCCGGGTCGTTCGTCGTGCCGACGACGACGATCGGCGCCGCCCCGTCGGCGGTGATCTTCTCGCGCACACCGGTCGGCGGATACGGCCACACCTCGCAGACGTCGACGCCCTGCCAGTACGGGGCGATCGTCGGCGCCTTCTGCTTCACGATCGCATCGGCAGCATCCTTGTCGGCCTGCGAGGTGTCGAGCGGATAGTCCATGCAGTTGTAGGCACGGAACGCCTCGGTCGAGTTGTCCTGATAGGTGCCGTTCGAGCGCGCGTAGTAGAAGTCTGCGAGCTGGAACGCGGTGTCGGGCTTGCCGGCGAGGGCATCCGAGAGCGCGGTGGACAGATACGTCCAGCTGTCCTGCGAGTAGAGGGCGGCGATGATCGCCGTCATGAGCGTGTCAGCCCCCAGCTTGCGGCCGTCCGAGGCGGTGAGCGGTACGCGATCGACGCTGGCCAGCAAGGTGCCGAGCGCCGCCATCCCCTCATCGACCGTGCCGGAGAACGGACAGCTGCGGCTCTGCAGGCAGTCCGCCATGTACGCCCGCAGCGCCGACTCGAACCCGATCGCCTGCGTCGTGCTCACGTCGAGCCCGGAAATCGACGGATCGATCGCGCCATCGAGCACGAGTCGTCCGACCCGTTCGGGGAACAGCTTGGCGTAGGTCGCGCCCAGGAAGGTGCCGTAGGAGTAGCCGAGATAGTTGAGTTTGGTGTCCCCGAGCACGGCGCGCAGCAGATCCATGTCGCGCGCCGCATTGTCGGTGGTGATGTACTTCAGGATGCCGCCACTGTTCGCCTCGCACGCAGCGACGAAGTCGCGGTTTCGCGCCGTCAGCTCATCGGTCCACCCCTGACTGCCTCGCGGATCGGTGGGAATGTCGAAGAGGTACGCGTCCATCGCCGACGGATCGAAACACCGAACGGCGGTCGAGCGCCCCACGCCGCGGGGGTCGAAGCCGATGACGTCGTAGGCATCCGACAGCGCCGAGCCCACGGCGAAAGACGAGGACTGGGCGATGAGGTCGTACCCGCTCGCCCCCGGGCCACCCGGGTTGGTCAGAAGCGAGCCGATCGGAGCCCCGTCGCTCGCGGCGCGACGGATGACGGCAAGGTCGATCGTGCCGACCGCGGGGTCGGACCAGTCCAACGGCGCCGACACGGTCGTGCAGTCGAAACGGCCGGCGTCGGTCCCGGTGCACGCCTTCCAGTCGAGTGCCTGCCCGTAGAACTGCTCGAACCCGGCCGGAACGCCCTCGACGTCCGGCTGGCGGCTCGGTGCCGGCGTGCTCGCACTCTCTGGCGGAATCGCCGCATACAGGCAGCCGGTGAGCATCGTGGATGCCGCGGCGACGGATGCGACGGCGATCAGCGCTCGGCGCATGAGGGTTCTGCGGGGACGGCGGGGTGTCTCGGTCACAGGGTCCTCCCGCTCGCGACGGTCACGAGCATGCTCTCCAGGGCCAGGGCGGGGGCGGCGTTGCCCTCCAGGTTGCTTCGGGTGGCGGCGATGGCGTCGAGCACGACCAGCGTGCGCGGAGCCGTCCACGCCGCCGCGAGGGCGGCCAGTTCATCGGCCAACTCACGGTTGATGAGATCGTCACCGCGACCGAACTGCAGCATCAGCACGTCACGGAACATCGACTCGAGATCGGTCAGGACGCGGTCGATGCCGTCACGCAGACTCCGCGTCGCTCGGCGCTTCTGGTCGTCCTCGAGCGCGCTGAGCTGACTGCGCACGGCGGGCGGCACCGCGGCTCCCGGCGTGATGCCCAGCGTCCGCAACAACGCCTCACGCTCGGCGTCGTCGCGTTCGGCGGTCAGCGCCTTGGCGTCGTCGGTGGCGACCTGAACGATGCGCGCCGCCGTCTCGACGGCGGACCCGACGCCACGCACCGACATCACGGCACGCAGAGTCTCGTCACGGCGTGCCCGCGCGTCGGCATCCGTCGCAAGGCGCACAGCCATGCCGATGTGACGCTGCGACAGCCGCGCGGCCTGCTCGGCGGTCTGCTCGTCGACGCCCGTACGCGCGACGATGAGCCGGGCGACGTCGGCGACGTCGGGCTCGCGCAGGCGGAGAGTGCGCACCCGCGAACGGATCGTGGGCAGGAGATCGGCCTCGCTCGGCGCACAGAGAATCCACACGGTGCGCTCGGGCGGCTCTTCGAGCGCCTTGAGCAGCACGTTGCTGGTGCGCTCGATCATGCGATCGGCGTCTTCCATCACCATGACGCGGTACCGGCCCAGCGACGGAGAGAAATAGGAGCGTTCGACGAGGGCGCGCGCGTCCTTGATGGAGATGATGACGCCCTCGGTGCGCAGCGCCGTGAGGTCGGGGTGTGTTCCCGCGAGCACCTGGCGCATCGCCGCCTCGTCGCCCGGCTCAGCGATGAGCGCGGCGGCGAAGGCCGCAGCCAGCGTCGAGCGCCCCGACCCGGCGGGCCCGGTGATCAGCCATGCGTGGGCGAGCTGACTGGGGTCGGATGCCGCGGCCTGCAGCTGCTGCAGCGCCTCATCCTGACCCCATACCTCGCCCCACGGCAACGCGGCGCGGGATCGATCTGCCGTGGCGATCGCCGAATCCGCACTCATGAGCCCAGCCTACGGGCAGGTGCCGACAGCCCACCGCCGATCGGGTCGTGCCGCGGAGGTGACACCTCAGGCCAGCAGAGGGCGGATGCGATCGCGGACAGCGGCGGCGAGCTCGTCCTCCGACCGTGCCGCGTCGAGCACGAGAAAGCGGCGTGGATCGGCCGCCGCGAGGGCGAGGAAGGCGTCGCGGACCCGCTCATGGAACGCGCTCTTCTCGGCCTCGAGACGGTCGAAGGGCTTGTCCGCCGCGTCGAGGCGCCGCCGCGCGACAGCCGGGTCGAGGTCGAGCAGCACCGTCAGATCCGGCAGCGCCCCCTCGGTGGCCCACATCGACAGATCCCGCACCTGCTCGGCATCCAGCACGCGTCCCGCGCCCTGGTAGGCCACGGAGGAATCGAGATAGCGGTCCTGAATCACCACGTCGCCGCGCGCCAGCGCCGGCCGCACGAGCGTGGCCACGTGCTGGGCGCGGTCCGCGGCGTACAACAGCGCCTCGGCCCGCGGCGCGACCTCGCCGCGATGGTGCAGCACGATCTCGCGGATGAGCACACCCACCTCCGTGCCGCCGGGTTCGCGTGTGCGCACGACGGTGCGCTGCTGCTCACGCAACCAGGTCTCCAGGCGCGTGGCCTGCGTGGTCTTGCCGGTGCCGTCGCCGCCTTCGAAGGTGACCCAGATCCCGCGGGTCATTTCTTCTTGGCGGCCGGCTTGCGCGTGGTCGTCGCTCGCCGGGTGGTGCGCTTGGGCGCGGGACCTTTGGCGCGCTTGTCAGCCAGCATCTGCACGGCGACCTCGAACGTGATGTCATCGGCGGTCTGGCCGCGCGGAATGGTCACATTCGTGGTGCCGTCGGTCACGTACGCGCCGAACCGGCCATCCTTGATGCGGATGGGCTTGGCCGACACGGGGTCGGCCTCGAACTCCTTCAGGAAGCTCGCGGCGCGGGTCGCGTACTTGGGCTGCGCATAGATCTCCAGCGCCTGCTCGAGCGTGATGTCAAAAATCTGGTCCTCGCTCGTGAGCGAGCGGGAGTCGGTCCCCTCTTCAGGTACGGGCCGTAGGGACCGTTCTGCCCCTGATCGGGGCGTCGGTCTCCGGGTCGACCCCGACCGGTCGCGGCACCGAGAAGAGCTTCAGAGCGGTCTCGAGGTCGATGGTCTCGGGCGACCTGCTCTTGAACAGCGACGCACGGCGAGGCTTGGGCGCTTCGACCTTCTTTAGGCGACGCGCTTCTCGGGGGCGCCTTCGGTCGCGACCGGCTCGGGCTCGGACTCGGGCTCTGCGGGCAGCACCTCTTCGAGGTAGGGACCGAAGCGTCCATCCTTGACGACGATGTCCCGCCCGTTGTCCGGGTTCTGCCCGAGCACCCGGTCGCCGGCGATCGGCGCGTCGATGAGCTCGCGAGCCTTGTCGGGGGTGAGCTCGTCGGGGGCCAGATCGCTCGGGACGTTGACGATGCGCGTCGTGCCGTCATCGTTGGGCACGTCGAGGTACGGCCCGTAGCGTCCGAAGCGGAGCGTGGCGACGTCGCCGATCTTGGTGGCGTTGATCTCACGCGCGTCGATCTCGCCGAGGTTGTCGAGGATGTGGCGCAGGCCGACGTGGTTCTCGGAACCGAAGTAGAACTCGTTCAGCCACGCGACCCGCTGCTGCTCGCCGCGGGCGATCGCGTCGAGATCGTCTTCGAGCGCCGCGGTGAAGTCGTAGTCCACGAGGTCGGCGAAGTGCTCCTCGAGCAGTCGGACGACGCTGAACGCGAGCCAGCTCGGAACCAGTGCCTGGCCCCGCTTGGTGACGTACTCGCGATTGATGATGACGTCGATGATGCTCGCGAAGGTGGATGGGCGGCCGATCCCCTTCTCCTCGAGCGCCTTGACCAGCGAAGCCTCCGTGTAGCGGGGCTTCGGGCTCGTCGCGTGGCCCTTGGGCTCGACGTCGCTCAGAGAGAGCACGTCGCCGACGGCGAGCGCCGGAAGGGACTGATCGTCGGACTTGTCCGCGTCGCCGCGCTTCTCGTCCCGTCCCTCTTCGTAGGCCTCGAGGAAGCCTTTGAAGGTGTAGACGGTGCCCGATGCGGTGAAGGCGGCCGTCCGACCTGCGGCTTCGGTCTCGAGCGTCACCGTGGTCGTTTCGTACTTCGCATCCGACATCTGCGAGGCGACGGTGCGCTTCCAGATGAGCTCGTACAGACGCAGCTCGTCGCGGTCGAGCGAGGACGCGACGGATGCCGGGGTGCGGAACGCATCACCGGAGGGGCGGATCGCCTCGTGGGCCTCCTGCGCGTTCTTGCTGTTGTTGCGGTAGCTGCGCGGGTTGACCGGCACGGCCTTGTCGCCGTAGAGGGCGACGGCCTGGGTGCGCGCGGCGGTGACGGCCTGCGTCGACAGGGCCGTCGAGTCGGTGCGCATATAGGTGATGAAGCCCTTCTCGTAGAGCCGCTGCGCGACGCCCATGGCGTGCTTGGCGCTCATCGAGAGCTTGCGTCCGGCCTCCTGCTGCAGGGTGGAGGTGGTGAACGGGGGCTTCGGGCTGCGGGTGCCGGGCTTGGCTTCGACGGCGGTGACGGTGGCGTCGCCTCGCGTCTCGATCGCGGTGGCAAGTTCACGCGCCTGTGATTCCGTCAGCACGACGACGGCCTTCTTGAGCTGACCGGCGTCGTCGAAGTCGGTGCCGCGGGCCAGCGGCGCGCCGTCGAGGCGGGCGAGGCGCGTGGCGAACGACTCCTGTCCGGAGGCGGCGAGTGCCTCCACATCCCAGTAGGAGGCCGAGACGAACGCCATCCGCTCACGCTCGCGATCGACGACCAGGCGGGTGGCCGCCGACTGCACGCGCCCGGCGGAGGTGCCCTGACCGACCTTGCGCCGGGTGACGTCGGACACGTCCCACCCGTACAGGCGGTCGAGGATGCGGCGTGTCTCCTGAGCGTCGACCAGCGCGAGATCGAGCTCGCGGGTGTTGTCGACGGCGGCGCGGATGGCGTCCTTGGTGATCTCGTGGAACACCATGCGCTTGACGGGGACCTTGGGCTTGAGTGCCTCCAGGAGGTGCCACGCGATGGCTTCGCCTTCGCGGTCTTCATCGGTTGCGAGCAGGAGCTCGTCGGCGTTCTTCAGGGCGCGCTTGAGTTCGGCGACGGTCTTCTTGCCGCGCTCGCTCTCCACGTACAGAGGCGTGAAGCCGTTCTCGATGTCGATCGAGTACTTCCCGACCGAGGTCTTCTTCAGTTCGGCGGGAATGTCCTTCTTGTCCGCAAGGTCACGAATGTGACCGACCGAGCTGAGCACCTCGTATCCGTCGCCCAGGTATCCCTGGATCGACTTCATCTTCGTCGGCGACTCGACAATGACGAGCTTCTTGCCCCCAGCACTCTTGACAGCTGCCACGTGGCGTCCTTTCTCCGATGCACACCATACACACCGCCCCATGGGGAAGACGCTGGGAGCGGGCCGGTCATTCCCTCCCCGACGGCGGTCCGGCGCGCGCGCGGGCTTCGGCGCCGAGCAGGCCGCCGCCGACGCGGACGCGAACGGTGGCTGTCATCTCGACGACCGCGCACGCGATGAGTTCCGCCCCCACGGAGGCGGCCACCTCGGCCGCGCGATCGCACGGCACGCCGATCGCAGCTCCGGTCACGGCATCCGCGGCGGCGAGAGCCGCGGCGTCGGCCGCTCCCGCCGCGCGAGCGGAGTGGACCGAGGCGGCGCCGACCGCGCCGACTCCCACCGCTGCCGCCGCGGCGACGGCGAGAGCGCCGAGCGCGGCGGCGGACCCGGCCATCAGACGGACTCCCCACCGCGCGCGTCGAACGTATCCGCCGACACCATGCTCACCGCCCGCCGTCGAGAGCGCAGGAGCGCGCGCTCAGCTCGGGAAGGGGCAACGGCACGCGGACGCCGGCGGAGGCCGTCACGCAGACGAGGTCGCCGTCCGCGGCGATCGCATCGAGACGCGCATCGGCGATGGTCGCAACGAGCTCGGCGACCCGATCGGGCTCGCCGCGAGCGGCGAGTCGCGCGGCCTGTGCAACCGCCTGCTCGAGACGCACGAGGCGACCCACGGCGCTCAGAGAGCCCGCGGTCAGGGCGATGAGAAGGACCACCGCGGGCACGATGACGGCGAATTCGGCAGTCGCGGATCCGCCGTCATCGCACCGGCGGATCATGCGACCGTCAGTGCGCGGCGGACGAGGTCGGTGAGGATGCCGCGGACCTCATCGCTGCGCATGATCATGACGAGCAGCCCGGCGAAGGCCACGGCGGCCATGGTGGCCACGGCGTACTCCGCGGTGGCCGCCCCCGACTCGTCGGCGTAGAGCTCGCGCGCACGTCGCAGCGTGAGCGGCGGCAGAGCGGTGGCCCCGCCGCTCGTGAGCGTGATGGGCGAAGGATGGAACATGCAGAGTCCTACTTTCTCTCGGTGTGGAAGGGGGCACGTCAGGCCGCCGGCGATCCCGCGGACGTGAGGAGGGGCGTCGACCCGCTGAGGACCGAGATCAGCAGGGGCGCGACGCCGAGCAGAAGGAAGGCGGGCAGGGTGCAGACACCCATCGGGACTCTAGAGGATCCCCGGGACCGAGCTC
>NZ_BADB01000100.1:0-3082 GCF_000333415.1 Microbacterium sp. B24
CAGCGGCGATCGGTAGACGATGACGAGGATGATGACCACGGCGCCGAGTGCGACGGCGAGCAGGATCCCGTCGATGCCCAAGAAGCCAGCCACCAGATCGGCGGTGAAGCCGGCGGGCCCGGTCACCCACGCCTCCAGGCCCGTCGGGAGGTTTTTCTCGATGCTCTCGCGGACGGCCGTGACCGTCTCACCGACGTCGCCCGACGTCGAGATCGGCACGAAGAACTGCACCGCCTCGCCGTCGTCGGACGGGATCGCCGGCGAGACCTGCTCGACGCCCTCGACGTCGGAGATCGTGGCGGCGAGTTCGGTGATCTGGGTGAGCTGGGCGGCGCTCAGCGCTCCCTCACCGGTGACGACCACCACGGCCGGGATGCTGTCGCCTCCGGTGAACTGCGAGAGCCGCTCCTGCACCTGCGTCGACTCCGCCGACGACGGCAGGAACGAGGACTGATCGTTGGTGGCGACTTCGTCGATCTTGCCGAAGTACGGGCCACCGATCGAGCCGCCCACCAGCCAGATGAGGACGAGCAGAACGGGAATGCCGATACGCAGCCAGCGGGTGGATGTGTCGGTGCGACGAGTCATGTCGCTAGCTTATCTAGTAATAAGTCCCGCATGCCAGCTCTGTGTTGCGCGCGCGGGCGCCCGCTCATCCGCGGACGAAGTAGAGCACCCATCCCGCGACGAGACTGACCACCCCCAACGCGAGCATCCCCACCGCCGACCACGTCAGTGTGCGCAGTCCGGTGGGGCGCCGCTGCAGGCGCACGCGCCCCCGCCAGCCGTGGCGGTACCAGATGAACGCCGCGTCCGCGTCGCCGATGACCACGGCGTCGGCCGGGGACAGCGGCGCACTGTTGGCGTCGCCGTCTGCGTCAAACCAGCGGACGACGGGATCACCGCCGTCGCGGTCGATGATGGCCTCCGCCGGCAACCAGGTGCCGTCGGCCGCCCACGCGATCACGACGGCGATCGCGAGGAGGAGAAAGGCGCCGAAACCGACCCAGGTGAAGATCTCGATCAGCGCGTCGATCGCGTGATCCATCGGTCTCCCCGAAGTCGGTGAAGAAGTGGAGCCGCCTAAGGGAATCGAACCCTTGACCTATTCATTACGAGTGAATCGCTCTGCCGTCTGAGCTAAGGCGGCGCAAGGAGCCGGAGCGCCATGCACGATCACCGATCTTACAGGGTCCGGAGCCCGGTCGCGAACCACGACGGCGACCGCCTCACCCGCGCGGTGTCGCCGTGTTACGGAGCGATTCCGCGACCTCGGTCGACTGTGCCTACCGTCGATCAGGCACCGCGACGAGGCGAGCGCGGGGAGCCGAGAGATCCCGCGCGACGCGGTGCCCCGATCCACAAGGAGCACCACCATGTCCCGAAAGTCCCTGGCCGCGATCCTGGCCGTTCCCCTTGCCCTTCTTCTGAGCGCCTGCGCGTCCGGCGCCGCCGCCCCCGCGGAGGGCACCGGCGGCGCGCAGGACCCCGTCCGCATCGGTGTCGTCGGCGCGGGCGACCCGTACTGGCAGACCTACAAGGATGCCGCGGCCGCCGAAGGGATCAACGTCGAGATCGTGAACTTCGACGCCTACGACCAGCCCAACCCCGCCCTGTCTGCGGGCGAGCTCGACCTCAACCAGTTCCAGCACATCATCTACCTCGCGACCTACAACGTGAAGGCAGGTGACGATCTGGTCCCGGTCGGTGCGACCGCGATCTACCCGCTGGGCCTGTACTCGACGAAGTACAAGAGCGTCGCGGACATCCCGAACGGTGGCACGATCGCCGTCCCCAACGACGAGTCCAACCAGGCACGCGCCCTGCTCGTGCTGCAGTCGGCCGGTTTGATCTCGCTCAAGGGCGGCGGATCGATCTTCTCGACCGTGGCCGACATCGAGCCCGGCTCCACGGTGAAGGTCGAGGCCGTGGCCGCCGACTTCACGGCATCCTCTCTTCCCGACTTCGCCGGCGCCGTGGTCAACAACGACTTCGTCGCAAAGTCCGGGCTCACCAAGGATCAGTTGCTCGCACAGGATGACCCCGCCGACCCGGCGGCCTTCCCGTACATCAACGTCTTCGCCGCGAAGGCCAAGGATGCCGACAACCCGACGTATCAGAAGCTCGTGAAGATCTACCAGGAGACGGCATCGGTGCAGCAAGGGGTGCTCGACGCATCCGGCGGCAGCGCCGTGCTGCTGAAGACGCCGGTCGCCGACCTCGTCAGCTCGCTGAACAAGACCGAGGACGACATCCGCGCCCAGCAGTGACCGCCGCGCATGCGGCCCCGCCTCCGGGCAGGGCCGCATGCGCGCGTTCGTCGTCCGTCCATCGACACCGAGCGAGATCTCATGAGCCTCATCCGACTGGTCTCCGCGACCAAGACCTATCCGCCGCAGACGAAGGGCGCTCCACCCGTCGTCGCCCTCGACGACGTCTCGCTTCAGATCGCTGCCGGCGAGGTGTGCGGCGTCATCGGCTACTCGGGGGCGGGCAAGTCCACCCTCCTGCGCCTGATCAATGCCCTCGAGATCCCCACGACAGGTGCGGTCGAGATCGACGGCACCGACATCACGCGACTGCCCGAACGGCAGCTGCGCAGCCTTCGCTCCGACATCGGGATGATCTTCCAGCAGTTCAACCTCTTCGACTCGCGCACCGTCGCGGGCAACATCGCCTACCCGCTCGAGGTCGCCGGCAGGCCGCGGAACGAGATCCGCCATCGCGTGGCCGAGCTGCTCGACTTCGTCGGCCTCGCCGCCCGGGCGAACGCCTACCCGGAACAGCTCTCGGGCGGGCAGAAGCAGCGCGTCGGCATCGCCCGCGCTCTCGCGACGAGCCCTCGCATCCTCCTCGCCGACGAGGCCACGAGCGCCCTCGACCCCGACACCACACAGGAGGTGCTCGCTCTCCTGCGGCGCGTGAACCGTGAACTCGGCGTGACGATCGTGCTCATCACGCACGAGATGGACGTGATCCGGGTCATCGCCGACCGCGTCGTCGTCATGGAGGGCGGTCGTGTCATCGAGTCCGGCAGCGTGTTCGACGTACTCTGACTCTAGAGGATCCCCGGGACCGAGCT
>NZ_BADB01000099.1:0-1756 GCF_000333415.1 Microbacterium sp. B24
GCCCTGTCCTTTCTTCACGTGGGGGGTCACGGCATCCGTGACCAGTTCGGCGTCGTAGTCGGCGCCCGGTGTGTCTGCCACGCAGTGCACCGGCCACGTGTCGACGAAGTCGGGCTCCGCATCGGTTGCGAAGTGACCGCCGTTGTCGGTGTTGCCCTCGTGCCAGTCCCGCGAGGCGATGACGACGTCGTACTCGCTCCCGTGGGCGGACAGGTATGCCGTCAGCCCGCGCGCGACCGCGTCGCCACCGGAGACGGCGAGCGCCCCGCCCTCCGTGAAGTCGTTCTGGACGTCGACGATGAACAGTGCTCTGGTCATACCACCGAGGCTAACCCTTCGACGCCGCTGCGGTCAGCGCGGCCCGTTCACAACTCCCGCGCGTCGTTCCGGTTCGACCGCCGCGAGCGGTGTGTCGCGGCCCCCTCCGACGGAATGGAGGAGTTCGGAACCGCGTCGACGTCGGCCCGCGCGAGGCGCGAGGGCCACCAGATGCGCCGCCCGAGGTCGTAGGTCGCCGCCGGCACGAGCAGCGAGCGCACCACGAAGGTGTCGAGCAGCACGCCGAAGGCGACGATGAACGCCAGCTGGGCGAGGAAGAGGATCGGGATCACACCGAGTGCGGCGAACGTCGCGGCCAGCACGAGCCCGGCAGAGGTGATGACGCCGCCGGTCGCGACGAGTCCGCGCAGGATGCCGGGGCGTGTGCCGTGCCGTTTCGACTCCTCCCGCACGCGCGACATCAGGAAGATGTTGTAGTCGACGCCCAGGGCCACGAGGAAGACGAAGCCGTACAACGGCACCGCCGGATCGGCTCCCGGGAAGTGGAACAGGTTGTCGAAGACCAGCGCGCTGACTCCGAGCGCGGCACCGAACGACAGGATCACGCTCAGGATCAGGATGACCGGGGCGACGATCGCTCGCAGCAGCAGCATGAGGATGACGAGGATGACAGCCAGGATCACCGGGATGATGAGAGTGCGGTCGCGGATCGACGTGTCGTTCGTGTCGAGATCGATCGCGGTCGGTCCGCCGACGCGTGCGATATCGGCACCGAGCTCGCTCGTGAAGGTCGTCCGCAGGTCGCGTACGGTCTGCTCCGCGGCCAGCGAGTCGGCCTCGTCCGACAGCGTCGCGACCAATAGCACGTCGCCGTCGACCACCGTCGGCTGCGGCGGCGCCGCGCTCGGCGGACCGGCCAGCGTGTACACCGCCGTACCGTCCTGCACCGAGACGCCGATCTGACCCGAGACGGTGTCTTTGGCGGTCGCTGCGACGGACTCGATGCCGGGCGCCTTCTCGAGCACGGTGACGGCATCCGCGACCCGGTCCTGGGGCACGACGATGTACGCGGGGCTCCCCGATCCCGCGGCGAAGTGCTGCGCGAGCACGTCCTGCCCGTCGCGGGCCTGCGAGGCTCCCAGCACCAGGTCGCTCTGCGGCACGCCATCGGCCTTCAGCTGCAGCACGCCGACGGATGCCGCGAGCAGCACGACCGTCGAGACGATCCATACCGGCCGCGCATGGCGCGCGACCAGACGGGCCTGGCGACCCCAGAACCCGCGAACGGGAGCGCTCGGGTCGGTGACGAGACGCTCGGCGTTGTCGCCCGGGTCGCCGTCGGCGCCCTTCGGGATGAAGGGCCAGAACGCCGCGCGCCCGAAGATCGCGAGAAGCGCGGGCAGGAAAGTGAGAGCGGACAGCACCGCGAAGGCGAAGCCGATCGAGGCGATCGGTCCGAGCGCCCTGTTGCTGGCGA
>NZ_BADB01000098.1:0-3006 GCF_000333415.1 Microbacterium sp. B24
TTCAGACCGCCAACGCCACGGTGTACCTGATCGACTCGGTGCTCATGCCCACCAACTGATCGTTTCGATCACCCCCGGTCGAGGCCGCCGGCGCACTGCGCGCCGGCGGCCTCGTCGCGTCGTCCGTGTCGTTCCGCACGCGAACGCCAGTTCTGCGGTGCCCTTTCGAGGGTGGCGATCGCGTGGCAGTTACGGCACCTCACATCGCACTTGTCGACTTCGTCCTGAATGATCCGGATACTGAATCCCTCTTTGACCAGCTGCATGACGTCCTTGCGCTTGGAGCTCTGGGGCCTGTGGTCGAAATCGAGAACCCGAATGTCGCCGATCCCGCAGTCCACGCACGGATGAGAACGCCGTTAGGCGAGCAGATGCTCTTTCGCCTCGATCCGACGCCTCGCCGTGCGAGCGACGACAACGCGCACATGTCGTTCACGATTCGCCGCGTAGTAACGCCGCGAAGACGCGCGGTTGCATTCGCGGCACGTCTCCTGAAGGCCATCCGGACGCCGCCGCTTGCGATTGAACTCCGTGAGCGACTTCGTCTCGTGACACGTGCCGCACTCTTTGGCAGTACCTGAACTGAGGACTTCTCGCGACGTCATGACGATGGTCTACAACCACCGTCGGACATCGAGTCGTGGTGCCCCCACAGGGACTCGAACCCTGGACCCACGGATTAACCTGCTGCACGAGGTTTCCCCCGCCACCGGGCGGCCGGCTTGCAGTCTGGACTATATCTTCACCTTCGGCCTGACCGGTCAGGTGCGCCGCGTGTAGTCTCTGAGGTTCCCTTGCGGTTACCTGCTGATTACCCAATCCCTCAGATTGTCACTGTCGGATGACACACATCCGACGAGTACCTCGGGCTCTCAGGGCGTCCCAGCATATAGCGGCGGTCATCCAGCGCATTTCTACGCTGGCGCTCCATTGTGTTCTGTTTGAAGTCCGTTGCTCTAACCAACTGAGCTATAGGGGCGGGATCAGCCTAGCAAGCGCGCAGCACCACGGCATCCATCGCCCGACTACCCTCGAAGCGTGGACGATCAGACAGGGGGCATCGATGCCGGGACGGTGCTCGACGACCGTTACCGCGTCGACGCGCTCATCGGCACCGGCGGTATGTCCCGCGTCTACGCGGCCCGCGACCTCCTGCTCGGCCGCACCGTGGCGATCAAGATCATCACGGCGACGGACGACGACCTCGATGCCGGGCAGCGGGTGCGCGCAGAGACCGCCGCGCTAGCCGCGCTCACCCACCCCCACCTGGTCGTTCTGCACGATGCGCGCCTGACCGGCCCCGGCCCGCGCTATCTCGTGATGGAACGCATCGACGGCCCGTCGCTGTCGGCGCGGCTGGCGGAAGGTCCGATGACGGATGCCGAGGTCACCCGCATCGCCGGCGAACTCGCCGACGCGCTGAGCGCGGTGCACGCCGCCGGCATCGTCCACCGCGACGTCAAACCGTCGAACATCCTGCTCGCTCCGAGCACGGCGCCGACACGGCCGCCGCGGGCGAAGCTCGCCGACTTCGGCATCGCACACCTGCTCGGCTCCGATCGCATCACCCAGCCCGGCTCCCTCATCGGCACAGCGGCCTACCTGGCTCCCGAGGTCGCGCTCGGGAACGCGCCCGCCCCGGCATCCGACGTCTACGCGCTCGGACTCGTCCTCCTCGAGGCGCTGACCGGGACGCGTGCCTTCCCCTCCGCTCAGGGCGCCGCGCAGCTGCTCGCCCGACTTGCGCAGGATCCCGCGATTCCCGATCATCTGTCTCCGCTCTGGGCGGAGCTTCTGCGGGCCATGCTCAGCCGCGACCCGGCTGCACGCCCGAGCGCCGCGGCCATCTCCGACACGCTCGCCGCTCCCCCACGCGAGACCAGCAACGACGAGACCCGTGTTCTCGCCGCGCCAGAGTCGCCCACCGAGCCGGCAGCCGTCGCGGCGGCACGGTTCGATCGCGCGGGAGCGACCGAGCGACCGTGGTGGCGACGGACGGGTGTCCTCGTCGGCGGGGGCGCGGCAGTGATGGCGATCGTCGTCGCGCTGGCGGCGTGGTCGGGACTGTCCGGTGCACCGACCGTCGATCCCTCACCGACGGGAGTCGTGGACACGACCCCGACGCCCGCCGCGACCGATGCGAACACCGTCTCGAACCCTGAGAAGGCACCGGCGACCCCCGCGGCCCCGAACGACAACGGAAACGGCAAAGGCGGCCCCGGCGGCGGCAACAACGGGGGTGGCAAGGGCGGCGGGCCGGGCAAGGGCGGCGGCTGAGCGCCGCCGGCCCCGGTCCGATGCCGTGATCAGCTGCCCTGGACGGTGAAGGACACGGCCTGCACGATCTCTCCGATGACCCACACGATGAGCGAGATCGAGGCGATGAAGCCGACGACCGTCGCCGCGATCCAGGTCCACAGCGGCGGCCAGCCGCCGGCGACGGTGCGACGGCGTAGCACCACGGCGCGGCCGATCATGTAGACCGCGGATCCGAGGCCGAGCAGCACGAAGAACGACCACGCCCAGCCGAAGGGGGCGACGACGCCGCGGCGTTTCAGCTCGCGCCAGTCGAGCCAGCTGAACACGACGAACGCGGCGTAGAACACCCACCCGATCAGGGAGATGCCCAACGTGCGCGCCTCCCACGACATCAGCTCCGCCGGCACGCCGGTCATCCCCGACGAGGCCTCGCGCGACATCGCCACGACGGCTGCGATGTAGCCGTTCCAGTCGATGAGGAAGACCGACAGGATCGGCAGGACGGATGCCGCGACGGCCAACCACACCCAGACCGTACTGGTCGGAACGTCGACGACGGGCGGGGTGGCCCCCGGGCCGGCGTAGGCGGGTGCGGCAGGATAGGCCGCCGAGCCGCCCATCGCCGGCGCGGCCTGCGGGGAGGACGTCGGCGCCCGACGGGCGCAGCAGGGGTGACGGGTGCGACAGGGGTGGTCGGCGCGCCGGGCGTCGGCGCGTACTCGCCGAACCGCGGCGCCGGCGCGGTCT
>NZ_BADB01000097.1:0-5575 GCF_000333415.1 Microbacterium sp. B24
ATTCGAGCTCGGTCCCGGGGNATCCTCTAGAGTCCACCGGCGTCCCACCGGCGCCGGAGTCGGCGACGGTGAGGACCAGATCGTGCCCGTCGCCGAAGCATCCGATCTCGACGCGGCGCGGCGCAGGCCCTTCGACAGCGGCTCGGATCGCGTTGTCGACGAGGTTGCCGAGCACGGCGGCCACATCCTCCACCTCGACCAGGTGCGCCAACAGCAGCGACTCCGGGTCGACGGAGACCCGTACGCCGCGCTCTCCCGCCTCGAGACCGTGCGCGCCGATGAGGGCGTGCAGGAGGCCGTCGCCGATGCGATCGATGTTCTCGACCGGGTAGTCGACGGGCCCGCGATGCAGCTGCTCGCCGAGGAACTCGCGAGCCTCGCCCGGGCGGTCGGCGTCGAGCATGCCGACGGCGACGTGAAGGCGGTTCGCGAACTCATGCCGCTGCACACGCAGTGCCCCGGTCATGGCCCGCACGGTGTCCAGCCGTTCGCTGAGCGCAGCGACGTCCGTGCGATCGCGGACGATCAGCACGGTGCCGAGGTTCCGCCCGGCGTGACGCACGGGCTGCGCGTCGGCATAGAGCACCCGGTCGCCCACGACCACCGCCTCACTCGCGGTGCCGTCTCGAGCCGCGGTGACGATCGCGGGGGCGACGCCCAGCTGCTCCAACGTCGTGCCCGAGGGGTCGCCGAGTTGCAGCATCCGCCGCGCCGCATCGTTGCAGAGGCGCACGACGCCGCGGTCGTCCAGCGCCACGACCCCGTCGCCGACGCCGTCGAGGACGGCGGCCTGGTTCTGCACCAGGGCGACGAGCTCTTCCGGCTGCAGACCCAGCGTGAGCCGCTCCCACCGTCGTCGCAGCACGATCGCGGCGATCGCTGCCAGCAGCACGCCGGCGCCGGCCGCTGCGGCGATGCCGCCGAGCAGCGCCGGCAGGTCGTCGAACACGCTGGAGGGTTCGAAGCCCACGCTCACCTCGCCGACCGGGGCGGCACCCGCGGGGTGGGTGCCGTCGGCGCCCGGGGGCCAGATGGGCACCTTCGCACGCGCCGAGACGCCGAGCGTGCCCTGCTGCCATGTCACGACCTCGTTGCCGGCGAGCACCTCGCGGAAGTCGGTGCTGACGGGCCGGCCGAGCAGCGCGGGATCGGGATGCGCCAGACGGATGCCGTGGTCGTCGGTGATCACGACGAAGAGGGTGCCGGTGTGCGCGGTGACATCGGCGGCCAGTTCCTGCAGCGGACCGCCCGACAGATCCGCGCCGCGGGGTGTGCCGGGATCGGCGCTGATCTCGGTGACCTCGGCGCGCACCTGCGGGTCGACGGCGATCGTGCGGGCGATGTTCAGCGCGGAGGTCTCGGCCGCTGCCCGCAGCTGCTGGACGCCCAGAAGGACAAAGACGAGAACGCACACGGCGACGACCGCGATCACCGTGGTCAGTTGCACGAGCATCACCCGCGTCGCGAACCTCATCTGGTGAGCATAATGCGCTGAACTCGCGTTGCGCGCAGAAGTCCACGCAATGAGAGATAGCGCGCGCGGGCGGGGCGAGATCCCTAGAGTCGCGGAATCCGGTCGACGAGGCGCGTCGACCGCAGACGAAGGAGTCGAGATGCCCCCTGTTCTCACGTCACTCGCGGCCGCGGCCGATGAGGGCTACGACCTGGCGTTCACGCCGTCGGACGGCGTGCTGGTCGTGCTCGGGTTCACGATGGTGCTCACGTTCATGGCGCTGATCATGACGCGCCGACTGACCCCCATGGTCGCCTTGATCGTGGTGCCGACGATCTTCGGCCTGTTCGCCGGCGCCGGCTTCGGTCTGGGCGACATGGTCATCGACGCGATCAAGTCCATGGCACCCACCGCCGCCCTGCTCATGTTCGCGATCATGTACTTCGGGATCATGATCGACGTCGGCCTGTTCGACCCGCTCATCCGTCTGATCACCCGCGTGCTCGGCGACGACCCCGCGAAGGTGGTGCTGGGCACCGCGCTGCTCGCCGGTGCGGTGTCGCTGGACGG
Source organism: Microbacterium sp. B24 (assembly GCF_000333415.1). Lineage (NCBI taxonomy): Bacteria > Bacillati > Actinomycetota > Actinomycetes > Micrococcales > Microbacteriaceae > Microbacterium > Microbacterium sp. B24. Next base: position 2,024 of record NZ_BADB01000097.1, read on the forward strand.
TGACGGCTCGACGACGTTCATCATCACGACCTCGGCGATGCTGCCGATCTATCTGCGTCTCGGCATGAGCCCCGTGGTGCTCACGTGTGTCGCCGGACTCATGAACGGCACGCTCAACATCGTGCCGTGGGGCGGTCCCACCGTGCGCGCGGCATCCGCCCTTTCGCTGCAGCCGACGGACATCTTCGTGCCCATGCTCCCGTCGCTCGCGACGGGTCTGGTGATCTCGTTGGGCTTCGCCTGGTTCCTCGGGCTCGGCGAGCGTCGCCGTCTCGCCGGGTCGATCGACACCACCCGCATCGAGTCGACCCGCGGCGACGGCATCTTCGGCGCGCCCCGACTGTTCCGCGGCGCCGAGCCGAAGCCCGGTGCTGCCGCGACGCTGCGCACCGGCAACATCGTCACCGTGCGGGGAGCCCGCGGTGCGGTCGCCGCCACCGCGCTGGTGGATGCCGCCGACACCGCCATGGCCGACACCATGCTCGACCCGAATCGGCCCACGCTGCGCCCGCGTCTGATCTGGTTCAACCTCGCGCTGACCGTCGTCGTCATGGTGCTGCTGGTGCTCGACCTGTTCCCGCTGGCGTTCGTCTTCATGGTCGGTGCGGCGATCGCGCTGATCGTCAACTTCCCGAAGCTCAAAGGCCAGGCCGACGAGATCGTCGCCCACGCGCCCTCGATCGTCGGGGTCGTATCGATGGTCCTCGCCGCGGGTGTGCTGGTCGGCGTCCTCAACGGCACCGGGATGGTGACGGCGATGGCGTCGTGGATCACCGCGGTGATCCCCGCCGAGATGGGCCCCTTCCTTGCGGTCATCACGGGCGTGCTGTCGATCCCGTTCACGTTCTTCATGTCGAACGATGCGTTCTACTTCGGCATCCTGCCGGTGCTGGCCGAAAGCGCCTCGCACTTCGGCATCGCGCCCGTCGAGATGGCACGCGCCTCCATCACCGGGCAGCCCGTCCATCTGCAGAGCCCGCTCGTTCCCGCGATCCTGCTGCTGGTGTCGCTGGCGAACGTCAATCTCGGCGATCACCACAAGAAGGTGCTGTGGCGGGCCGCGCTGGTCTCATTGGCGATGCTCGCCGTCGGCGTGCTGGTGGGCGTGATCCCGCTCGCCGCCTGAGGGCGGTTGCGGCGCGGCCGACGGGCATCAGCTCCCGTCGGCCGCGCCGTCGTCGCTGGAGTGCGGACGCACGCGCACGATGTTCGTCGTCTCGTCGATGTCGGCGACGCCGGGGTAGGCCTTGACGAAGTCGGAGAAGGACCGGTGGCCGAGGGCCTTCTCGCTGAAGGACGGATCCATGCGCTTGAGCAGGTTCTTCACCGCCGAGAGGTGCACCCACTCGTCGTCGGTGCGCTCCTGCTCCAGGCGCAGGGCACGCCGCAGAAGCTCCGCCGTCGGGTCCTCGGTCTTCTTGCGTCGACGCGACGATGACGGGCCCGCCGTGGCGGCGGCATCCGCCTTCTTCTGGGTCGCGGCGGACGCCGGCAGCACCACTCCGGGCAGCGAATCGTACGAGTCGAACTGATCGCATGCGGCCGCGAGCGACTTGGCCGTCGAGCCGGCCACGCCGACACCCACCACGACGCGACCCAGACGCTTGCACCGCTGCGCGAGCGGCACGTAGTCGCTGTCGCCGGCGACGATCACGACGTGGGTGAGGTCGGGCAGGCGGAACATGTCCTCGACGGTGTCGACGGCCAGACGGATGTCGGCACCGTTCTTCGCGTAGGCCGCCGCGGGGAACAGCTGCACGAGGTCGACGGCGCGCGCGACCAGCTGCGAACGGTACAACGCGTTGACCGGCGACGACCAGTCGGCGTAGGCACGCGTGAGCACGAGAGTGCCGAAGGACGCCGCGTAGTCGATGATCGCCCCGACATCGATCGTGGCCTCCTTCAGGCGCTGGGCGATCTCGGGGGCATCGGGGTCGGCGATGATCTCCGGCGGTCGGCGGCGTAGGAGTTGCGCCCATGCACGCGGTCGTACCAACTCATGACGATGTTGTCGAAGTCGAGGTAGACGGCGACGCGGTTGCCCTGCAGCTCGATCATGTCAGCGCTCCTTCGGGTAGGTCACGCCGAGCCGGCCCCGCACGTCGTCGAGCGCGTGCATGATCGCGATCGACTCCGCGAACGGCAGCAGGTCGCTGTCGGTGCGACCGGAGCGCAGCAGGCGCTCGGCGGCGAGGGCCTGGAACTGCATGCCGCGGCCGTCGACCTCGCTGCGGTACTCCTCGATCAGGGTGCCGTCGGTCGCGGTGACCCGGAAGGAGGTGGGCTCGTACCAGACGCGATCGATGTCAATCCGGGCGTTCGTGCCGATCACGTGGGCGGTGTTCGGACCGGCGGCGCGCGAGCTCGTCGCGATCGACGAGATGGCACCGCCCGCGTGGACGGCGGCGATCGCGACCTCGGTGTCGGCTCCGGTGTCGCCGAGGCGGCCCACCGCGCGGATGTCGGTCATCGGTCCGAGCACGTCCCACGCGAAGGAGACGGGGTAGATGCCGAGGTCCAAGAGGGCACCGCCGCCCAGTCCGAGAGCGTTCAGCCGATGCGCCGGATCGGTGGGCAGCGACTGCGTGTGGTCGGCGATGACCGTGCGCAGCTCGCCCAGGGCGCCGTCGGCGATGAGTTCGCGGATGCGGATCATGTGCGGCAGGTACCGGGTCCACATCGCCTCCATCGCCAACAGCCCGCGCCCCGCGGCGATGTCACGGATCGCGATGGCCTCGTCGGCATCCAGGGTCACGGCCTTCTCGATGAGAACGTGCTTGCCGGCCTCCAGGGCGAGGATCGCGTGCTCTCGGTGATGACTGTGCGGGGAAGCGACGTACACGATGTCGACGTCGGGGTCGGCGACGAGCTCTTCGTACGACCCGTGCGCGTGAGGGATGTCGTACGCGGCGGCGAACGCACGCGCCGACTCCGGGCGGCGCGATCCGACGGCGGTGACGGTGAGCCCCGCCGTCCGCAGGTCCTTCGTGAAGGCGTGGGCGATGCCGCCCGTGGCGAGGATTCCCCAGCGGATGGGCGCGGTCGGCACACTCGTGCCGGGGGCGTTGTCGGTCATGCGACGAGCCTAGCCGCGCGCGCGTAGGCTCGAGCCGTGAGTGCCGACACCGAGGCGTCGATCGCCCGATTCCGTGAGCTGCTGCAGATTCCGACCGTCTCGCACGCGGACGAGAGCCTCGTGGACGCGGATGCGTTCACGCGCTTCATCGACACGCTGGCGCGTCTGTATCCGACCGCGCATGCCGCTCTCGAGCGTGAGGTCGTCGACGGCTACTCCCTGCTGTTCCGCTGGTCCGGCCGGCAGAGCGCGGCGGATCCGCTCGTGCTCATGGCCCACATGGACGTCGTCCCCGTCGTCGACGAGGAATGGGACCACCCGCCGTTCGGGGCCGAGGTGGTCGGTGAAGGTGTCGATGCCGAGATCCACGCACGCGGCGCCATCGACGACAAGGGCGCCCTCGTGGCGATCATGGAGGCGGTGGAGGAACTCGCCGCGGAGGGCTACGCGCCGACGCGCGATGTCTACCTCGCCTC
>NZ_BADB01000096.1:0-2374 GCF_000333415.1 Microbacterium sp. B24
CCCTCCCNTTTTACGTGCTCAGCGCGTGGGCTGCACCCGCACCGTGCCCGTCTCGGCGACCAGGCGTTCGCGATCCACGCGGTCGAGATCGTGCAGGGAGCTGCCCTTGGTCTCGCGCATCGAGACGACGGCGATCAAGGTGATGGCGGCGGCGACCGCCAGATACAGCGCGACGGGGATGTAACTGCCCGAGGCCGACAGCAGCGCTGTCGCGATGATCGGCGCGAGTGAGCCGGCGACGATGGACGTCACCTGGTAGCCGAGCGAGACGCCCGAGTAGCGCATGCGCGTCGGGAACATCTCCGACATGATCGCCGGCTGGGGTGCGTACATGAACGAGTGGATCACCAGGCCCAGGCAGATCGCCAGGATGATGATCGCGGGCTCTTTCGTGTTGAACATGGGGAAGGCGATGAAGCCCCACGCCGCTGCTCCGACCGTGCCGATCGCGTACACCGGCTTTCGGCCGATGCGGTCGGCGAGAGCCCCGACCAGCGGGATGACGATCATGTGGACGATGTGCGCGATCACCAGCATGCCGAGGATCTCGGCGGTGTTCACGTCCAACGCGATCTTCAGGTACGTGATCGAGAAGGTGACCACGAGGTAGTACATGATGTTCTCCGCGAAGCGCAGACCCATCGCGGTGAGCACGCCGCGCGGGTAGCGGCGGACGACCTCGAACACGCCGTAGCGATCGTGCTTCTGCTCCTCCGCCTCTTTCTGCGCCTCCAGGAAGATCGGCGCATCGCTGATCTTGGTGCGGATGTAGTAGCCGATCGCCACGATCACCACCGACAGCCAGAAGCCGACGCGCCAGCCCCAGGCGAGGAACGCCTCGGCGGAGAGGGTGCGGCTGAGCACGAGCAGCACGACAGTCGCGACGAGGTTGCCGATCGGCACGGCCGCCTGGGGAAACGATGCCCAGAAGCCGCGGGTCCTGTCGGGGGAGTGCTCGGCCACCAGCAGCACGCCGCCGCCCCATTCGCCACCGACGGCGAAGCCCTGGGCGAAGCGCAGCAGCACCAGCAGCGCCGGTGCCCAGTAGCCCACCTGCTGGAAGGTCGGCAGGCACCCCATGAGGAAGGTCGCCACCCCGACGAGGACGATGGCCAGCTGCAGCAGCTTCTTGCGACCGTACTTGTCGCCGAAGTGACCGAAGACGATGCCGCCGAGGGGGCGGGCGACGAACCCGACCGCATACGTGACGAATGCCGCGATGATGCCCGCATACGGATCGTCGGACGGCGGGAACATGATCAGGTTGAACACGAGCGTGGCCGCGGTGGCGTAGAGGAAGAACTCGTACCACTCGACGATCGTGCCGGCCATCGAGGCGCTGACGACGCGGCGGAGACCGGACTGCGGGGGCGTGCGGTGCGAAGCGGTCGCTGAAACCATGCGCTGATACCTCCTTGTAGAGCGCGATGCGACGAGAGATGCCGCGCCGTGGACGCTACCTGAAAAGTGATTCAGGTACAAGGTTCAGCGCTGCACAGTGCCTGTGCACGCGTGCACCGACGGGCGCACGCAGGCTCCGCTATGCGCGTCGACGCACGTACCGGTGCTCGGGGCGCCCCGTGGTGCCGTAGCGCAAACGCACGTCCACGATCCCGCGGGTCGCCAACGTCGCGAGGTGGCGCTGCGCAGTGGCGCGCGAGACTCCCGCCCGGTCGGCGATCTCCGCCGCCGAGGACTCGTCGTCGCCGAGCGCGCCCAGGATCACCCGCTCGGTCGCCGATCGTGACACTGACGACGTGTCGCCGCCCGCGTGCAGGATGCCGAGCGCTCGATCGATCTCGTCCTGCGACACGCTGCGCTCCTCGTCGAGCACGTTGCGAAAGCGCGCGTAGCGATCGAGGACCTCCACGAGGGCGCGCCGCTCGAACGGCTTCACGAGGTAGCCGAGCGCTCCGGCGCGCAGGGCGCGGCGCACCGTCAGCGCGTCGGTCGCGGCCGAGAGTACGAAGGCGTCGATCGGGTTCTCGCGGACGAATGCGATCCCGTCGCCGTCGGGCAGGTACGCGTCGACGAGCAGAAGATCGGGGCGTTCTGTGCGGACGGCGGCGGTCGCGTCGGCCAGCGTGCGCACCGGTGCGAGGGCGTGGTAGCCGGGGCGCTCGGCCACGATCTCGCGATGCAGCCCGGCGACGCGGAAGTCGTCGTCGACGACGAGGACGCGAAGGGGAGTGGTCATGAGGGGGGATCCCTTCGGTCGATGAATCGATCGGGTACGGGCCCGGCGTCGGAGGAGCCACCACCGAGGGCATCTCCCAGAACGCCGCACAACCGGGCACCGAACACCGCCCCGTGAGCGCGGACGTCCCCGCGGCCTCGATGAGCCAGACGTCGCCCCCACGGCGGCGCGCCAGCT
>NZ_BADB01000095.1:0-1536 GCF_000333415.1 Microbacterium sp. B24
GCCGCGATCGTCCGGCGACATCGCGCAGCGCGTCCAGAGAGCGCGGCAGGCGCATCAGCACGACGCGCGCGCCGGCGACCAGAGCCGCGTCCAGGGGGCCGGAGGAGATCTGCTCGGCCAGTCCCAGCGTGACGGCGTTGGAGAGCAGCGCCCTCTCACCCAGGACGGCGTCCTGGTGCACGCGCACCGCGGAGGCGCCGTCGTGGGCCGCTCCGAGGGCGAGGGCGCCGTAGGCGTCGCCGACGACGGCGATCTCACCGGCGCGGGCGCCGGTGCGCACAGCGGCCGATTCGTCGAGGATCAGGCGGTCTGCGGCATCCACCGCACCGAGACCCTCGCCCTCGACGTCGGGCGCGCGCCGAAGCCGCTCGAACGGCAGGGTCACGACCCCTCCGCGTATCGCAGGACCGCGTCGGCTGGTGTGCACTCATCGCCGATGCGGATGCCGTCGGCGAGCCGTCCCGCCTCGCGCAGCTCCTGCAATCCCGCCACGGTGCGCCGGCGCAGCTCCCACGGATCGATCGTGTTGACGTAGATCTTCGTGCCGCCTTCGAAGCCGGCCGGGATGGAGATGCGCCACTTGAGCACCACTCGCCAGGGCATGGGCCACGGCGCGCCCGGCGGACGATAGTGCCACTCTTCGTTGGTCGGCACGTGCACTCCGGTCGCGGCGTGCAGCGCGTGCAGCAGGTCGGACACGGCGCGGGTCTCGGCGTCCGTGTGCTCCTGCGGCAGGTTCGCCGCCGACGTCGAGAAGATCTCGAACGCCGGGTAGCGGTGCCCGACGCCCGCGAAGGCGACGGCGCCGTCCGTCGCCGCGACGACGAGACCCTCCGACACCGCGAGATCGGCGATCTCATGCTGGTACAGCCCGCGGTCGTGGGACAGCAGGCGCAGCTCGTGATCGACCTGCGGCCCGTGATCATCGATCGCGACGAGCTGCTTGTGCAGGTGCTCGAACGAGGCGCCCGCCGGACGCAGCCAGTTCTGGAAGACGCTCACGTACGCGGCGTTCGGCTGCGCGGCCTGGATCTCGGCCAGTGCCTGCACGGTGAAGGCGACGTAGGCCGCATGCTCGTCGGGGCTCAGTGTTCCCGCCGACGCCAGCTCGGCATCCGTGCTCGCACCGTCGACCACATGACGACGGGCGACGACCACGTCGTGGGAGCCGCCGAGCAGGTCCAACGCCGCCTCTTCGAGGCTGGTTTCGGCACCGGCCGCGCGGGCGCGGATCTCGGCGAGCTTCTCCATGTGCACGCGTCCCACGGGATCGGACAGATACTCCTCGGCCCACTGCACGATGCCGGTCGGTTGCCGGTAGCCGTGGTTCTCTCGCCAGTACTCCGCCGACACGATCTCGAACAGGTTGCCGAAGCGGCGGAACTCGGCGACGGAGTCGTTCAGCGCGTGGGCCGGCACCCGGCGCACCTCCTCGAAGCGCGGGCCGATCAGTCGGGCCTTCTCGGGTGTCGTCTCGAGGTAGCGATCCACGCAGAACGCACACAGACGACTCTAGAGGATCCCCGGGACCGAGCT
>NZ_BADB01000094.1:0-1493 GCF_000333415.1 Microbacterium sp. B24
TCCGCCCGACTCGGCGTAGGCGAGCTGGGCAACGGCCTCGGCGCGCGCGCCCAGCTCCGCAGAGAACCCCGAGAGCTTCTCGTGCGAGACGGCGACGCCGGCCACCTCCATGTCGGCCAGGGTGTCGAGAGTGGGCAGTTCGATCTCGGTCATGACACGGGCGACCGACGCAGGCATCTGTGCCCGCATGGCGTCGGCGACGCGCAGCGCGTACCACGACAGTTGACCCGGGGTGGCGCCTTCGGTCTCGGGTACCAGCTGCGTCGGATCGGCCTCGGGCAGCTTCTCGTCGAGATAGCGGTCGACGAGGTCACCGAGCCCCTTGTCGGGAAAGCTGGGGCGCAGCAGCCACCCGGCGAGGATCGGGTCGAAAACCAGGCCCCGCAGTCGCACTCCGGCACGTCGGAGGGCCTTCACCTGCGCCTTGGCATCGGCGATGACCTTCGGCGCATCACTGCTCAACCAGGGCCCGAGAGTCGCGGAAACGTCCGTCGACCAGGTCGTCTCGATGGCCTCATCGCCGGTGGCGAGGCCCAGTCGTGCGGGAAGGCCGCCCTCCGTCGTGAGCGTGAGCGCCACCTCCTCGGCGTCGTCGGCCGCCGTGCGGGCGGCGACCCATGCCTCGAGCGCGGCCGCGTCGGCCTCGACGGGCTGGGGCGCTGCGATCGTGTTCGCCGCGTGGTCGGCGCCGTCGTCGAGGTCGGCGCCGACGGCCTCGAAAACGCGCGGCAGAAGGGTGCGGAACTCCAGTCGAGCAAAGATATCGCGAACGGCCTGCGCGTCGATCGGCTGCACCGCAAGGTCGGCCGGTCCGACGCCCAGCTCGACATCGCGCAGCAGCGCGTTCAGGTTCCTGTTGCGGCGCACGTCGTCGAGGTGGTCGCGCAGGTTGCCCCCCACGACACCCGTGATCTTGTCGGCGTTCTCGAGCAGAGCGTCGAGGCTCCCCCACTGCGTGAGCCACTTGACGGCCGTCTTCTCGCCCACCTTCGGCACCCCCGGCAGGTTGTCGCTGGTCTCGCCCACGAGCGCGGCGATGTCGGGGTAGTTGGCCGGCGGCAGGCCGTACTTCTCGACGACGGCATCCGGCGTGTAGCGCTTGAGCTGCGACACGCCCTGCACGCTCGGGTACAGCAGCGTCACATCGTCGGTGACGAGTTGGATGGTGTCACGGTCGCCGGAGCAGACGAGGACGTCGTAGCCCTCGGCCGCACCGCGCGTGGCGAGGGTCGCGAGGATGTCGTCGGCCTCGATGCCCTCCTTGGTGAGCACCGTCACGTTCATCGCGGCGAGGCAGTCCTGCAGCAGAGGAATCTGGCCCTTGAACTCCGCCGGCGACTCGGAGCGGTTCGCCTTGTACTCGGGGTACTCCTCGGTGCGGAAGGAGTGACGGGACGTGGTCAAGGCGACGGCGAGATGCGTCGGCTGCTCCGCTTTGACGAGGTTTGACGACATCGACAGGAAGCCGTAGATGCCGTTCGTGTGCTGACCGT
>NZ_BADB01000093.1:0-1904 GCF_000333415.1 Microbacterium sp. B24
AGCGGCCCGACGTGCGAGCCGAGGAACAGGCCTTCGGGGTCTTCCAGCGTCACGAGGTTCTTCGTCTTGATGCTCGGGTCGGCGCTGTAGACGTCGGCCAGCTGGATGCCGCCGGCGACGAGCTCGTCGACGGTCGTGTCGGCCGTGGCGCTGAAACTCACCGTGACGCCGTACTTGTCCTTCAGCCCGGTCGGACCGTAGGGGCGCTGTTCGAGCTCGGGTGCGCCACCGAGGACGAGGTTCGGCACGTTGGCCAGGTCGGCGATGCTCTTGAGGTTGTGCTGCGCTGCGAAGGCCGCCGTCACGTTGTAGGAGTCCTGGTCGGTCGCCGACGCCTGGTCGAGCACGCTCAGGCCTTCGGGCAGCGCCTTCTTCAGAGCCGCGTACACGTCCTCGGTGGTCGTTGCGGTGGTGCTCTTGTCGAAGTATTGCAGAAGGTTTCCGGTGTACTCCGGGGTCAGCGAGATCGTGCCGTTCTGCAGCGACGGCACGATCGCGTCGCGCTGTCCGATGTTGAACTTGCGGTCCACCGTGAAGCCGGCGCCTTCGAGCGCCTGAGCGTAGATCTCGGCGATGATCTCGTTCGAGTAGTAGGCCTGCGAGCCGATGGTGATGGTCTCGGACGAGCCGGTCGCACCGCCGGTGGCGGCGGGCTGCTCGAGGGAGCCGCTGGAGCCGCAGCCGGTGAGGGCGAGGGCGGTGACGGTGAGCGCCGTGGCCGCCAGGGCCAGGCGCGCTCCGACGCGGGAGGTGCGCAGTGCGGACATGAGGGGTGCCTTTCGTTGGGTGCTGTGAGGAGGACGTCAGGATGCCGTGGCGGGCCGGGGGGTCGGCCGTACACGCGCAGAGCGACCGGTGACGCCGCGCGGCACGACGATGCGCTGCAGCAGCGCGAAGATTCCGTCGATGACGAGGGCCAAGGCGACGACGAGGAGGGAGGCGCCGAGGATCTGGGCGGTGTCGCGCAGCTGGATGCCCTGGATGATGTAGAAGCCGAGGCCGCCGAGACCGACATAGGTGGCGATCGTCACGGTGGCGACGACCTGCAGGGTCGCGGAACGGACGCCGCCGATCAGCAGTGGCAGGCCGAGCGGAACCTCGACCTTCCAGAGGATCTGGCGACCGGTCATGCCGACCGCGCGCGCCGCGGAGATCGTGGACCGGTCGATCGCCTCGAAGCCGGCGTAGGCGCCGGCGAGGATGGAGGGAATCGCGAGGATGACGAAGGCCACGACGGCGGCCTGGCTCTTGTAGACGACGCCGACCAGCAGATACAGCAGCACGACCAGACCGAGCGTGGGGATGGCCCGCGCCGCCCCGGAGAGGGCGACCGCGAACTCCCGTCCGCGGCCGGTGTGGCCGATCGCCCAACCGGCGGGGATGGCGATGAGCGCGGCGACGAGAACCGAGCCGAAGGTGAACGCCAGGTGCTGAGCGATCGCCTCGGGCAGCGGGAGCGAGCCGGTGAGGCGGTCGGGGGAGAAGATCCACGCGAAGGCGTCGGCGAAGAGGTTCATGCCGCCCCCTCGGCCGCGAAGCGGCGCAGGGCACGTCGCTCGGCGCGACTGCCGTCGCGGCGAGGCACCCACGGCATGAGCAGGCGTCCCGCGAGAACGAGCAGCAGATCGAAGAGGAGCGCGATCAGCACCACGATCACCACGCCCGCGAGCACTTCGGGGATGATCCGCCGTTGCAGGCCGTTGGTGAACAGGTAGCCGAGGTTCTCCACGCCGATGAGGATGCCGACCGTCGCCAGCGCGATCGTGGACGTGGCCGTCACGCGAAGCCCCGCGAGCAGCACCGGACCGGCCAGCGGGAGGTCGACGGTCCAGAAACGTCGCCAGGGCCCGTAGCCGACCGCGATGGCGGCGTCGCGGACTCTAGAGGATCCCCGGGACCGAGCT
>NZ_BADB01000092.1:0-3787 GCF_000333415.1 Microbacterium sp. B24
CCAGGATGAGATTCCCGGTCAGCCGTACACCGCGACGACCTGGACACTGACGACCCTGCGCGAGTGGGGGATGGATGCCGCCGCGCTCGGCGACACGGCCGACCGGCTGGCCGTGAGCGCCCGTTGGGAGTACGACGATCTGCCCTATTGGGACGGTGAGGTCGACGTCTGCATCAACGCGATGACGCTGGCGAACGGGGCGTGGCTGGGTCGCGACATGTCGCCGCTCGCCGCATGGTTCCCGGCCCATCAGCTGGAGGACGGCGGATGGAACTGCGAGTGGGTCGACGGGTCGGTGCGCTCATCGTTCCACTCGACGATCAACGCCGTGCGCGGCCTGCTCGCGTATGAGGAGCTGAGCGGTGACAGCTCTGTGACGGCCTCGCGGCGACGAGGCGAGGAGTACCTGCTCGCCCGGCGTCTGCGCACCCGCCTGTCGACCGGCGAACAGGTCGGACCCTGGACGGATCTGCTCGTGTATCCCTACCGAGCGCCGTTCAGTGCGCTGAAGGCCGCCGACCACATCACCGCGGCGGCCGTGCACGACGGCATCCCGCTCGATCCGCGCGCCGCCGACACTCTCGAGATCGTGCGTGCCGGCTGTCAGAGCGACGGTCGCTGGCTGCAGGGGTTTCACTTTCCCGGCGAGGTGTGGTTCCCCCTGGATGTCGAGGTCGGTGAGCCCTCCAGATGGGTGACGTTCCTCGCACTGCGCGCGCTGTCGCGGGCGGGAGCGGCGTCGGCCTGAGTGGGCCGTCACACGACGAAACGCGATTGGTCCTCGACCGCGCTCGACCGCGACGATGGGTCGGTCATCGACGCCCGATCCGTCGATGTCGACAGGAGGACCCGTGAGCAGGCGAGCATTCACCACACGGCAGCTGCACGACCGGCCGCCGCGAGACCACGGCGCGATCGCGGCGGCCCGTGCGACACCGATCTATCTCACCGCCGGCTTCGAGTTCGGCGAGTACGACGACGCCGCCGCGCATTTCGGTCGGGGAGAGGGCTACGCCTACACGCGCATCGGCAATCCGACGATCGACGCGGTCGAGCACACCCTGGCCGCCCTGGAAGGCGGCTCGCAGGCACTGCTGCTGGCCAGCGGCCAGGCGGCGACGACGGTCGCTTTGCTTTCGCTGCTCGAAGCGGGACAGCACATTGTGGCATCGACCCACATCTACGAGGGAACCCGCGGCCTGCTGCGCGAAAACCTGCCACGTTTGGGCGTGACGACCGATTTCGTCAGCGAGATCGACGACCTCTCCGCCTGGGAGGCCGCCATCCTCCCGACGACCCGTGCGCTGTTCGCGGAATCGATCTCCAACGCGAGCAACCGACTCGTCGACATTCCGGCGCTTGCGGCGCTCGCGCATCGGCACGGGATCGTTCTGGTCATCGACAACACCTTCGCCACTCCGTACCTCGTCCGACCGCTCGAGCTCGGCGCCGACATCGTGGTCCACTCTGCGAGCAAGTTCCTCGCCGGCCACGGCAGCGTGCTCGGCGGCGCCATCGTCGACAGTGGCCGTATCGACGCCGCGACGATCGCGCAGACCTACCCGCATCTGGTGGCGCCGGGTCGGGGCGGAGACCCGAGCATCTTCGAGCGGACGGGCGCAGACGCGCGCATCGCGTATGCCCGTGAGTCGGTCGCTCCGCGATTCGGCCCCACGCCCTCGCCGCTGAACGCGTTTCTGATCGGACAGGGCATCGAGACTCTCAGCTTGCGGGTCGAGCGCCAGAGCGCCAACGCGTGGGCACTCGCGCAATGGCTGGAAGCGCGCCCCGAAGTGGCCGCGGTCGACTACGTCGGTCTCGCTTCGCATCGCGATCATCAACTCGCCCAGCGCGATCTCGCCGACGGATTCGGATCCGTGTTCAGCTTCACACTCCACGGTGACGCCCAGACGGCGCGCCGGTTCGTCGAGGCCCTCGACGTCTTCACCCACATGACGCACCTCGGCGATGTGCGCTCGCTCGTGCTGCACCCGGCATCCACGTCCCACGCGGCGCTGACCGACGCCGAGCGCGCCGCGGTCGGCGTGCACCCCGGAACGTTGCGGGTCTCGATCGGCATCGAAGACGTCCACGACTTGATCGACGACCTCGCCCAGGCGTTGTCGGTCGCCAGCGACGTTCCCGTCGCGGTGCTCGCGTGAGCCGGCTGCAGCACTTCGGCTGGTTCCTGGCGCGCGGCTTCGGGCCGCATGGCTGGGGGCATCCGTACCTGGACTGGAACTGGGACTGGACGCGTCCCGATCTCTACCAGCAGTCCGCACGAGAGCTCGAACGTGCCGGCTTCGAGTTCGTGCTCATCGAGGACGCGCCCTCGCTCGGCTCGCCCGAGACCATCGACCTGCGCGTACGGCACGCCTTCGGCGGTCCGAAGCTCGACCCGCTGCTGCTGGCCCCGTACCTCTTCCAAGCGACGACCCGCCTGGGTGTGATCCCGACGGTCAACCCGGCCGCGTACCTTCCCTACACGGCCGCCCGCCAGTTCGCGACGCTGCAGCATCTGAGCGGCGACCGGCTCGGATTGAACGTCGTGACCGACACCGGAAGCGCCCGCCACTTCGGTGGCGCTCCACAGCTGAGCCACGACGCGGCCTACGATCGCGCCGAGGAGTGGCTCGACGGCATCCGCGCCCTCTGGAACTCGTGGGGTGAGGGGGCGCTGGTGCGCGATGCAGCCACCGGCGTCTACGCCGACGGCACGAAACTGGATCCGGTGCGACACCGCGGCGAGTACTTCGCTTTCGACGGCCCGCTCAATGCCGTGCCGTTCCGGCGCGGCGAACCCGTCATCGCCTCACCCGGAGGGTCGGGGCGTGGGCTCGGCTTCGCGGGCGCGAACTCCGACATCCAACTGGCGCTCGCGCCGCTGACGGAGCAGAGCGTGCGCGCCTACCGCGCGAAGATCCACGCCGCCGCCGCGGAGCGCGGGCGGGCGCCGTCCGACGTCAAGATCCTGTTCGCGCTGCAGCCGGTGATCGTCTCGTCGGCGGAGGAGGCGGACCGGGTCGTCGCCGCCTCCGCGCACCCCGACGACGCCGCTCTGCGTGCGATCGCCCAACGGCAGTCGAGCGACCTCGAGACCGACCTCACCGTCCTCGATCTGGATGCTCCGCTGCCGGAAGGCATCTTCGCCGAACACGTCTCGCAGGGATCCATCCGTCGACTCATCGGCGACCGGGATGCCGCGACCGCGCCACTGCGGACCCACCTCACCGCGCTGTCACGGGCGGGTCGCATCTCGGACCGCACCGGCTTCGTGGGCACGGCGGAGGAGTTTGCCGATCTCGTCGAGGAACTCGGCGAGTGGGGCAACGACGGGGTGCTGCTGTGGGGCGACCTGCACCCCGTGACGATTCACCGCACGCTCGACGAGCTCGTACCGGTGCTGCGTCGCCGCGGCATCCTGCGCGACGAGCTGTCGGACGGCGGCCTGCGCGCGAGCCTGCAGTCGTTCTGACGCCGCGACCGAGGGCGCGGCGTTTCGACGCGCTGCGCTCTGCGTTTCGACGCGCGCTCGCTCAACGACCGGGGGTATGTACCCGGTCGTTGAGCGAGGAGCGCAGTGACGAGTCGAAACGCAGACGAATCGAAACGCAGAAGAGCGAATCGGGCGCGAGGTCAGCCCAGGCCGTTGGACTTCAGCCAGGCGGCGGCGATGTCCTTCGTCGACTTCTGGTCGACCTTGGACTCGACATTCAGCGCGACGAGACCCTCGGGGGTGAGCTTCGCGTCCACCGCGTGATGACGTCCGCCGCTCGGCCGGAACGAG
>NZ_BADB01000091.1:0-2922 GCF_000333415.1 Microbacterium sp. B24
GGTTCTGGAGGGGTGGGCGGGTGAGCTGTACGGCATCCCCGTCGACTCCACGATGGAGGCCATCGAACTCGGCGCACGGCTGGAAGCGATGATCACGGACCCCGTCTACGAGGGGAAGTCCCTGGCCGGGCTGATCGACCTCGTCGGCTCCCGCGACATACCGGCATCGTCCACCGTGTTGTACGCGCACCTCGGTGGGCAGCCGGCGATCAACGCGTATCACTCGCTCTGGGACCCGAGCGCCTCCCGGTGACGCGGGCGAGCGGCCCCACTCCCTCGCGCCGCTCGAAGACGAGGTGGGTTTCGGTGGTGAGTACGGCCTCGTGCACCGTGATGTGCTGGAGGACGATGTCGCGCAGCGCCGCGGCATCCTCCACGGCCACATGCACGAGGAAGTCGTCCTCGCCTGCCACGTGAAAGGCCTCGATCACGCCGGGCGTCGCCACGATCGCGTCGAACAGCTGCCCGACCCCCTCGCGAGTGTGTCGACCGAGACGCACGCGGATGACAGCTTGCAGCGGAAGACCGAGGGATGCCGGGTCGACGAGGACGCGGACGCCGGCCAGCACCCCGCGAACGCGGAGGGAGCGAATGCGGTACGCGCAGGTCGACTCCGCGACGCCGAGTTCTTCGGCGAGCGCTTTGTTGGACCGGGCGGGCGCGCGGACCACGGCCGCGAGAATCCGCAGGTCGAGCTCATCGAGGGCGGATGCCGTGGCTTGCGATTCAGACAAGTGCGCCTCCTGACGTCGATGTCATTCTGCTCGTCCTACAGCTATCTCGCCAGTTGATTGCGGTATACCCAACCGTTCACGACTTTCGCTGCGCCTTCCTCCATACTCGCGGCATGGAACATCTCGACACGCTCGCCGTGCACGCCGGACGTGCCGACTTCGCCTCACTCGGGGTGCACACCCCGCCTCTCGACCTGTCATCCACCTCTCCGCTGCCGGATGTGGAGCGCGGCGGCGACTCCTACGAGGCGCTCGCGACCGGTGGCACGCCGATTCCGGGCGGCAGCCACGTGTATGCACGCCTGTGGAATCCGACCGTGGCTCGGTTCGAGGAGGCCCTGGCCACGCTCGAGGCAGCCGAGGCCGCCGTCGCCTTCGCGTCCGGAATGGCGGCGTTGACGGCAGCGATCCTCTCCCACACGGTCTCGATCGGTCGCCCCCACGTCGTGGCGGTGCGCCCGCTCTACGGCGGCAGCGATCACCTGCTCGCGACCGGACTGCTGGGCACGGAGGTGACCTTCTGCGGTCCGGACGAGGTCGCCGCCTCGCTGCGGCCGGACAGCGGACTGATCGTCGTGGAGACGCCCGCGAACCCCACGCTCGAGCTCGTCGACATCGCCGCCGTGGTCGCCGAGGCCGACGGCGTTCCGGTTCTCGTCGACAACACGTTCGCCACGCCCGTGCTCCAGCAGCCACTCGCCCACGGGGCGACGATGTCGCTGCACAGCGCGACGAAGTACCTCGGTGGCCACGGCGACGTCGTCGGCGGCGTCATCGCCTGTGGCGCGGAATCCGCCGCTGCTCTTCGCCGCGTCCGGGCGATCACCGGCGGCATCCTTCACCCTCTCGGCGCGTATCTGCTGCATCGTGGCCTCCCGACCCTGCCTCTGCGGATGCGTGCGCAGCAGGAGACGGCCGCGAAGATCGCCCGGCGCCTGCTCGAGCACGATGCGATCGCGGAGGTGTTCTACCCGGGACTGCACGGCGACCCGACGGGGCTGCTCGCCCGCCAGCAGCACGGGACCGGCGCGATGGTGTCACTCCGCCTGCGCGGCGGCTATGACGCCGCCGCGCAGGTCGCGGCATCCACTCGCCTGTTCACCCACGCGGTCTCTCTGGGCGGAGTCGACTCGCTCATCCAGCATCCCGCAGCCCTCACTCACCGCCCCGTGGCGCCCGACGCCCGCCCGGACGCCGACATCCTCCGCCTGTCGATCGGACTCGAGCACGTCGACGACCTCATCGCCGATGTGACGCAGGCGCTGGCGCTCACGCGCGAGGGCGCGCCGAAGGCAAACGCGGCGCACTGATTCGCGGGTATCGACCCGCGATCCTCATTCCTGGGCGAGAGCAGCGATCGCTCGCTCTGCGACGTCCGGTGCGATCTGACCCGCGTTGACATGCACGCGGATCAGGTTCGTCCCGTCGCTGGCGAGGACGTCGTCTCCACGCTCCGGGTCGACCTTCAGGATGCGCAGTGCCTTCTGAGCGCCGGTCACGGTCACACTCTCGCCGACGGCATCGTCGTCCGTGCCCCACATCCACGCCCCGCCCGGCTGGGAAGTGACGGAGACGATGTAATAGGTGCCGTCCTTCGACACATCGCGGGTGCCGTACTGGCAGAACTGCTGGACTCCGGCAAACTCGAACAGGTCGTCCTCGGCTTGCCGTGAGCCCTCCCAGTAGCCGGACCAGTAGCCATCGCCGAGCACGTCCGCCAGCTTCATCCGCTCGCCGAGCTCGGTGCAGGCGACGACCGGCCAGCGTTGGGCGGTGGCCGGGGCCGGCACCGCCTTCGGCGCGGCGGCGGCATTATCCGCGGCAGCCGCGATCAACGCGTTCATCGTGTCGACGGGTGCCGCTTCGGACTCTCCCATCGGGGATGCCGAGGCGAGGAACCAGAGGCCGCCGACAGCGACGCCGACGCGGCACACGCGCGTGTCGTAGCTCCAGGCGCAGGCCGGCTCCGCGAGCGCCGCCACTGTCTGCGGGGCGGCCAGCGCGACGGGAAGCGCAAGACCGCTCCACCACCGGCCGTTGCCTCCTTCCACGGTCCAGCCGCAGGACAGACCTCCGGCGGTGCCCTCCGGGCCCGGCGTCTTGTCCGGGAAGGCGACGGTGTCGAACTGCTTCCGATACTCGGCGCGCTGGACATCGGCATCGATCGTGTCCGCGCCGAGGATGGCCG
>NZ_BADB01000090.1:0-1665 GCF_000333415.1 Microbacterium sp. B24
GGGGTGACCACCGCACTGAACACGGCGATGGTGACGACGGCGATGCGCCACTGACGACGGATGGTGCGCGCCGACAGGGCACCGAGAGTGTTGAGCAGGACGAGTAGAACCGGAAGGACGAACGCCACTCCGAAGGCGACGACCAGCTTGAGGACGAAGTCGACGTAGTACCCGGCATTGAGGATCGAACTGTCCTGGTCGGAGGCGAAACCGGCGAGAACCTCCACCATGTGCGGGAACAGCAGCACGCCGAACGCGCTCCCCGCCGCGAAGAGCACGATGGCGCACGCGGCAGAGGAGAACGTGTACCGGCGCTCGCGCCGCGTGAGCCCGGGGGAGACGTACGCGAACAGTTCGAACAGCCACACCGGGCTCGACAGAACGATGCCCGAGAACAGTGCGATCTTCACCCTGAGGTCGAACGCGCCCGTGATGCTGTCGTAGTTGAGGCTCGCGTCGCGTGACTGGGCGATCTGCTCGATGGGGGCGCGCAGGATGGCGAGGATCTGCTCGGAGAGCAGGAAGCCCGCCGCGATGCCGATCGCCAGAGCCACCGCCGCGCGGGTCGAACGCGTGCGGGCTTCGCGGGCGTGAGCCGCGAGCGGCATCGCGCCGCGCGCGGCGGTGGCGGCGGTCACGACGCGCGCTCCGGCATTGCGCGCGCGGGCACCGGCGCGGTCGGCGCGGCGGGTGCGGATGAGAGGGTCTTCGGCTCTGCGGCGGCGACGTCCGTCGGCGCGGCGGGCACCGTGCCGGCCTCTGCCGCGGTCTCATTCTTCAGAATGCGCACCGACTGCCCGATGCTGCGGGCGAGGGCGGGCAGTTTTGCGGCTCCGAAGAGGAGGACGACGACGGCAAGGATGATGAGGGCGTGCCAGCCCGTCAGATTCTGCAGCATGATTTCTGTCCTTCGGTGGGGTGAGAGGTCACGGGCGGCTGCCGCCACCGGGCGACGAGACCGTGGCCTGGGTGGTCGCGTCGATAGCGACCGAGAGCGATCCGACGTACCCCGAACCGGTGTCGCCGGAGAAGGTGCCCATCTCGAGCTCGTAGCCGTCGGAGAACACGTTGTCGTTGTCCAGGCTGCCGATATCGGCGAGGTTCGCCGACGATCCCGGATAGCTGCTCAGCGCATACACCGCGTCGAGCATCTCCTGGGGGAAGGCCACCTGTGACGTCGCGATCTGGTTCTCGACGTTCGTCGCCGAGGCGGCATCCGGGTAGACCTCGAAGTGGATGTGCGTCCACCGGCCGCGGTAGCAGCCGGGCACGATGGTGGAGAAGGTGACCTGGCCGCTCGCGTCGGCGACCTGGATGCCGCGGAGGTAGGTTTCGTCGACGATGGCGTCCGAATACATCGAGTACAGGCCCTGCGCATCGCAGTGCCAGACGTAGATCGCCGCGCCGGCGTAGGGCGCGTTGCCGTTCGCGAGGTCGCTGAGCGTGAACGTGAACGTGAGCGGCACTCCCTCTGCCGTGGCGCCGCCGTCAAGACTGGAGCGGATGTCGCCGCGCACGATGCCCGACTCGCTCAGCACGTTCACCCCGCCGGTTCCGTCGGCAGGGTAGGGGCCGTTCGTCTCCTGGTTGATCTCCGCCGTGGCGTAGGTCGCCGACGAAGTGGCTGACGGGGAGGGGACTCTAGAGGATCCCCGGGACCGAGCT
>NZ_BADB01000089.1:0-3864 GCF_000333415.1 Microbacterium sp. B24
TCCATTGTCGTCCCGGGGTTGAGCGTGTCCATGGGGATCTCCACGTCTGGGTGTCGAATGCGGTCAGCGGGCGACGCGAAAGCCGCCGGTCCAGGAGATCTCCTCGCTCGCGGCGAGGGTGAGCTGCAAGAAGCCGATGGCCTCGAGCTCGTGCGCGCGCGACAGGGAGCCGGCGTCGATCGCGGTGACGCCACCGGCCTCGACGGCGGCGGCGAGCGCCTGCTTGGCGGTGGCGTCATCGCCGGCGATGAGCACGGTGGTGGGAAGGCCCCCGATGGTCTTGCCGACGAGGGTGCCGGCGAACGTCGTGTTGAACGCCTTGAGCACGTGGGCATTCGGGAGCTTCGCCTGGATCTCGGCCGCGGCCGAGCTGCCGACCGGGACGGTCAGCGAATCGAAGGTCTCGAAGTCGAGCGGGTTGCTGATGTCGACGACGGTCTTGCCGTCGAACCGGTCGCCGTACGCGGCGATGATGCCCGCAACGGCGGGGTAGGGCACGGCGAGCACGACCACGTCGCCCGACAGTTCGGCGGTGCCGACCTGGTCCTTCGCGATGTACGTGACGCTGCTGCCGCCGTCGGCGAGAACGCCGCCGATCGCGTTGGCCATGGTGCCGGTGCCGATGATGCTGAACGTCGTCATGATGTCTCCTTTGGTTGTACCTACAAGCAAAACGATATCCCCAATCCGTTGTAGATACAACTAATGCGGTAGATTCCTTCCATGACCGGCTCGGCACTCACCCACGCTCAGCGTGTCGCCGTGGCGCGCCTGCACGCTCTGCTCGAACTACTCCCGACCGCGCTCGACAAAGAGCTCGCCCCCGCGGGCATCACGTCTTTCGAGTTCACCCTGCTCGAAGCGCTCTACGAAGCCGACGACCACCGCCTGCGCCTGAGCGCCCTCGCCTCGCGCACCAACGCGACACTCGCCCGGCTCTCGCGCGTCGTCACGAGCCTGGAGCGCAAAGACCTGGTGCAGCGCACGCCCTGCGAACAGGACGGCCGGGCGACGAACGCCGTGCTCACCGCGGCCGGCAAGGCGGTCTACCTCGACAGCGCGGCACTTTACGCGGATGCCGTGAAGCGCATGGTCCTCGACGGGCTCGACGACGACGGCGTCGACCAGCTGGCGGCGCTCTCCCTCGGCATCCTGAGCACCCTCGACCCCGAGAAGCGGCTCGCGGTCACCGCCGATGGCGGCGTCACCTGCACCGCCGACCCCGCCGCGATGGAGAGCGCGGTCGTCCGCCCGCGCAGCGGAGGAATCGGATGACTGCTCGCACGGTCGGTTTCATCGGCCTCGGCATCATGGGGGTACCCATGGCCACCCATCTCGTGCGGGCGGGGTTCGACGTCGTCGTCTGGGCGCGCTCGGCGGCGCCCGCCGCAGAACTCGCCGCTGTCGGCGCACGCGTGGCCGCAGACATCGACGGCGTGTTCGCGGAGGCTGAGACGGTCGTCTTGATGCTCCGTGACGAGGCGGCGGTCGACGCGGTGCTCGGCCGGGGAACGGACGCCTTCGCGCACCTCGTCGCCGACCGCACGATCGTGCAGATGGGGACGTTCACGACTGCGTTCTCGCAGGAGCTCGCGCGCGAGGTACGATCCGCCGCCGGGCGCTACGTCGAGGCGCCCGTTTCGGGGTCCCGGGGCCCGGCGATCGCGGGCACGCTGGTCGGGATGCTCGCGGGAGAGGCGGATGCCGTCGCCCACGTCGAACCGGTCGTCGCCGCCATGTGCGGGCAGGTGTTCCGATGCGGCGCGATCCCCGCGGCGCTGTCGATGAAGCTGGCGGTGAACACCTTTCTCATCACGATGGTCACGGGTCTGGCAGAGACCTTCCACTTCGCCGAACGCGCCGGCGTCGACGCGAACATTCTGCGCGACGTGCTCGATGCCGGACCCATGGCGTCGGTCGTATCGCGGGGCAAGGCGCAGAAACTGACCGAGGGCAACCTGACGGCGCAGGCGGCGATCGCCGACGTGCTCAAGAACGCGCGGCTCGCCGAGGCTGCGGCGGGTGCCGCCGGCTCCGCCCACCCGCTCATCACGGCCAGCCGCGAGCTCTACGAGAGCGCGGTCGTCGAGGGCAGGGGAGCGCTCGACATGATCGGCGTGATCGGTGCTCTCGAGGCGCGCGCCGACGCGCGAGCGCCCCGCCCCTGGACTCTCCAGCTCACCCCGTTCGACGACCCCGACGCCGACCTCCTGCGACGGGCCCAGCGCGAGGAGCTCGACGCGCGCTACGGTTCCGACGATCACGAACCGGGTGCGACGCCGTCGGCCGCGGACGTGCCGGTCTTCGTCGTGGCGCGCGATGAGGAGGGTGCGCCGGTGGCCTGTGGCGGACTTCGCCCGTTGCCCGACGGCATCCTCGGCCCCGGCGTCGTGGAGATCAAGCGCATGTACGCGGCGCCGTCGGTTCGTGGCTCCGGGGTCGCCAGGGCGGTGTTGCGCGAGTTGGAGGAGCAAGCTCGTCTCCTCGGTGCCCGACGTCTCGTGCTGGAGACCGGTACCGCGCAGCCCGACGCGATCCGTTTCTACCAGCGCGAGGGCTACGCGCCCATCCCGCTGTTCGGTTCGTATGCCGGGTCGGAGGTGTCGGTCTGCTTCGGCCGCGACCTGCTCGTCCGGCGCTGACCGATCCGCGCCCTCTGGCGCGGGCCTATGGTCAGATCGGCAGTCGCTCCAGTGGATTGTCCGCGAGCTTCTCGATGACGCCACCGTCGACGAGTCGTCGTGCCGCGGTGTCGGGCTTGCGCGCGGCCTGATCGATCACGCACGCCCCGAACTCCGCGGCCAGCGTGCCGCGCGGGTAGACCGAGAGCACCTCGCGTCGGAACGCCTCGGGAAGCGCCTCGGGGCGTGCGCCTGAGATGTCGAGACCGGTCGCGACCTCCAAGAGATAGCCCTCGGCATCCATCGCCGGATCGACCCGCGGCCAGTTGTGGCGCACGATCACCTCGAGCACGCGTTCGCGCCGTTCCACCGGCCACCCCGCCCCGGCGGTGAGGGCGACACCGACGTGACCGCCGGCGTGCTCGTACGAGATCGTGTGGTTGTCGAACGCGGTCACCGTGCCGATGTCGTGAAGCACGGCGGCGACGTAGAGAAGCTCGTGGTCCACCTGGCCGAGACCGTCGATGCGCGCGAACGCCTCGGCCCAGAGCCAGGACCGCAGCGCGTGCGCCGTGATCGCAGGCGACTGGTACTGGCGGGCGAGTTCGAGTGCTCCGCGCGCAGCCAACGTGTCGGGTGCGCGGAAATCGGTGAGGTGCATTGATCCAGTCTCCCGACACCGACGCGCAGGGCGGATGTCGCCGCCCGCCGAGCCTCGTCGTATTCCTGCCAGACTCCGCACCGCCGAACGTCGTCAGGTGTCGGAGGTCGAGAGGACCGGGGCCTGCGACGCCGCGTGCGCGGTGGCCGAGCCCGATTCTGATGCCGACGCCGTGATGGCCTCATCGGGCTCGCGCACCGGCTGGGCGGCGAGGCGCGCCGGATGACCGTCGGGAAGCTCGTCGATGGCGATGCGCACCGGGTGCGCCGATCCGCCGATGACGAGGTAGCGCTGGCCGGGCCTGATGCGGAGGAGCTCTTCGTCCGAGAGCTGCACGGCGAGCGCTGGCGCCGGGAGCTCGGGTTCGGTCGGAGGCCCGCTCACAGGGCGCTCGGCGGAACTCGGAGCCGAGACGGCGGCATCGCCGGGCGTGGGTGAGACCTCCAGCGCCTCGCGGATGATCGTCCTCGGGTCGTACTGGCGCGGATCGAGTGCGCGCCACTGCGCCGCGCTGACACCCGTCTCCGTCTCGATGCGGGCGTTCGCCGCGTCTACGTGCGAGCGCAGGGCGCGCACGAACGC
>NZ_BADB01000088.1:0-6780 GCF_000333415.1 Microbacterium sp. B24
GGCCGTCGCGTGACGTCTCGACGCCACCTCAGCGCGGTGCCGCCAGCCGGATGGGCGTCGCAAGCAGGCCGGCGATATCCGTCTGATGGGTCAGCTGGGGGTGATGACCGGCCCCGGCAATCGTCACCAGCTCGACGTTCGGAAGAGATCGGAATTGAGCGACAGCATCCGCGGTGAGCGGGTCGTCGGTGCCCGTGATGATGCGCACCGGGCCACGAAACCGCGCGGCGGCATCCCGCACCTCGGCGCGCCACTGTGGCGATGTCGTACGCGCGACGTGCTGGGCCACCGCCTTCGCGGTCCGATGCCGGAGGTCGCTGACGCTCGAAGCAAGAGCGGAGGCGCTCGACTCTGCGCCGGTGAGCCGGCGTGACAGCCGCACGGGACTGGCACGGCGCAAGAAGGCCGTCACGAGGGGACGCAGTCGCACCGCCTCACCCGCGCGCGGCTGGAGGAAGAACGGCGCCACCAGCGTCAGCGATCGCACCCGCTCCGGAAAGCGGTCCGCCGCGACGACGGCTGCCGCCGCCCCGAGGGAATGTCCGATGAGATCGATCGGCGCCTCCCCGATAACCGCGGGCAGCCACCGGTCCCAGTCGTCGATGCCCGTTCCGCCGCTCAGCCCGAGCCCGGGCAGGTCGACGACGCGTGAGCCACTGCCGACCGCCACCGGGGCCCACGTGTCGGCGTTCACCGGCAGGCCGGGAAAGATTAAGCGGTCGGCGTCCGACGGACCGATCTCCAGCGTCCGCACGCCGCCCCTCTCCACGATGCTCCGGCGATCCGCTGGCACTGCGCCGAAGCGATGCGCCACCAGATGGTCAACCCACCGCTCGAGCGACACCCGGACATCGGGCATCTCGAGGTGGTGGCGGTGTGCGAACTCGACGGCCGACCCGGTCGGATAGCGATCGGATGACATGAAGCTCAGCGTCTCGGGATCCGCCTTCGTGATCCACGACGGCAACCGCGAGATGACGCCGACGGGCACGCGCAGGCGCGGAACCTTCGCGCCGATGTGACGGCCGACGTGGGCCAGCAGATCGGCGAGCGGCGGCGTGGCGTCGTCGAGGATCCAGTAGGCACGACCCTCGGCATCCGGATCGACCGCAGCGGCCGCCATGAAGGCCGCCAGATAGTCGACGGTGACGACGGGCAGAAAGGTGGTCTCGTTCCCCGGCAGCGCCGTCGCTGTGCCGTTCCAGAGCTGTTCGATGGTGGCCGCGAGGCCGATGTGCTGGTCGGACTCCCCCGTCACGCTGTCACCGATGACGCTCGAGGGGTTGACGATCGTCCAGGCAATGCCGTGCTCGTTCGCGCGGGCCTGGAACACGGCGTCGGATTCCACTTTCGACGCTTCGTAGGCGCCGAGCTTTCGGTACATCGCGGCGCGGTGCTCGTCGGGCCACGGGATCGTCGCGGGATCTTGACCGCCGACGCGGTACCCGGAGATGTGGACGACTCGCTGCAGCCGGGGCAGGGCGGCCGCCAACTCGATGACCCGCGTGACGATCCCGACGTTCGCGCTGCGGGCCTCGTTCGGCGACATCCCGAAGCGGTACACCCCCGCGCAGTTGTGAATCTCGGTCACGGTCAACACGGCCGAGGGGCCACCCCGGACGATCTCCGGCGCCTCGACGTCGACGATGATCGTCTGGATGCCGCGCGTCAGGCCGCGACCCCGCAGCCACCGTTCGACGCGCTCTGCGGACTCGGCACTGCGGACCGCTGCCGTCACCTCGGCACCCGCGCGGGCGAGGGCGAGGACCAGGTGGCGGCCGACAAGGCCGGATGCCCCGAAGACGAGCGCATGGCGGGACACGTCGGACGCCGTCATTGTGCCCCTCCGACCTTCTGGCACCGGACGTCGATGAGCTCGGCGAGGACGTCGGCGGCCGAGGTCAACGGCTGAGGGCTGCGCGTCGCGCGCGAGAGGATGACCGCCCCCTCGATGGTCGATACGACGACGGTCGCGAGCGACCGCGCAGGTGCCGCATCCAGACCCTCGGCTTCGAGCAGCGCGGCGGTTGGGGCGATCCATGATTCGAAGGCGGCGGCGCACGCGTTCCGCAGTCGCTGGCTCTCGGCTCCCATCTCCAAAGTGACCACCGACACCGGGCACCCGAGCCGGTAGTCACTGTCACTCACGATCACCGTCAGCGCCTCCACGGCGGCTCGCACCGCCGCCGCCGCGCCGCCGGCGGATGCCGCAGCCTCGGCGATCAGCTGGGCGAACTGAGCAGCGGCGAGATCGACCGCGGCCACCCCGAGCCCCTCCTTGCCGTCGGGAAAGTGGAAGTAGACCGAGCCCTTCGGGGCGCCGGCATGGTCGATCACCGCGTTCAACCCTGTGCCGCTGTAGCCGCTGGTCTGGATCAGTTCGAGCATCGACGCAGAGAGCCGCGATCTCGTCAGGTCGCCCTTGGAAGTCATACGCTCACAATAGACCGGTCTACATATTTTTGCGAAATGTGACACTCCGACGGGTACGGGTACACCCGCAACGTCGATGGGGCCGACCGCGTCGGAGCAAGGTCAACAGGTGACCTCAGGCGAAGACCTCGCTCAGGAACGTCTTCATCGCCGTCCAGCTGCGACGCTCGGCGGTGGCGTCGAACAGGGCGCCCTGCTCGGGCGCATTCGCGTCGGGGAGCGTGAAGGCGTGCATCGCGTTGGCGTACGTGACGATCTGCCAGTCGATGTGGGGAGCCGTCCGCAGGTCGTTCTCGAACGCGAGCAGCGCCTCGTCGGGGGCGACCGGGTCGGCCGCCCCGTGCAGGACGAGCACCTTCGCCTCGATCCGTGCCGCTTCGCCCTCGGGACCGGTGAGCAGGCCGCCGTGGAAGCTCACGACGGCGTCGACGGCGGCGCCGGTGCGGGCCAGTTCCATCACAGAGGTGCCCCCGAAGCAGTAGCCGATGGCAGCGGTGCGCGCCGGGTCGACAGACGGCTCGGCGAGCAGTCGATCGAACGCGACCGTGAGGCGCCGGCGCCACAGCGCGCGATCCCGGTAGAAGCCACCGGCGACCGCCGCGGCATCCTGAGGGGCGGGTCGAACGTCCGCCCCGTAGACGTCCGCAGCGAATGCCGAGTAGCCGAGCCGGGCCAGCATGTCGCAGCGCATGCGGACATAGTCGGTCACGCCGAGCCAATCGTGCACGACGAGAACGCCCGGGTAGGGGCCGTCCGCGGCGGGACGGGCGTGGTACCCGCGAAAAACGAGACCGTCCGCGGCGTAGTCGACGTCGCCGGAGATGATTCCGCCCGCGGGAAGCGCCTCACGGTCGAGGATCTCGGTGAGGTTCTGAGCGTAGGTGGTCATGCGGTACTCCTCTTTTCGGCCGCGCGCAGGCGATCGTAACCCTTCTTGTTAGGGACGCACCTTCGCACGCGTGCACGGTGAGGCAGCGCAGGTTCGGACGAGGGACTCCTGCCACGAGAGCCTGCTTGGCCCACTCGGCAGCCGCGGTTGGACGGGATGAAGTCAGATGGGACGCCCTCCGCCGCACTGCTGACGACTCGACTTCGTCTCACCCAGCTCGCCGTCATCGAAGCACCGTCAAGCCCGCAGCGAGCTCGTCTGTTGACGCTCAGTGAGCCCAACGGCCTGAAAGAGCATTCGCTCCAGAAGCGCGCCACGCTCGGTCAGAAGTCGACCGGCCGCGTCACGGTCACCAGAGCTCAGGACGTCGACGGTCATCTTGAGGCCGTCGAAGGCGCCTACGAGCACGGTGGCGAGCGCGTCGGGATCGAGGGGCGGGTCGAGGTCGGCGACGAGACCGTCGTCGCGGATAAAGCCCGCGACGACGTCGATCCACCGCTGTGTCATCGCCGCGGCGAGATCACGGGTGGATGGGACGCCTGCGAGGCTCTGGGTGAGGCGTGAGATCACCCAGGCATCGGAGTCCTCGTCATGGAGTGAGAGCATCGCGGGCAGGAGCCGCCGAATGCGGGCTTCGCCCTCCGCGGCCTGGGCGAGGATGCGCTCCACGTCGGCGATCCATCGGCGGTGTCGTTCCTCGAGCACCGCGACTGCGAGAGCTTCTTTGCTGTCGAAGTGGAAGTAGACAGAGCCCTTCGACAGCCCGCTCGCGTCCACGATGTCCACCATGCGGGCACGGTCGTAGCCGAGACGGGCGAAGACGGCCGCCGCCGCATCGATGATCACATCGCGCGACGCAGCCCCCTGAGCAGTCGGGCCCGTGGGACGTCCGACGCGGCGCGCCGGAACGATGTCGTCATCGCGGTGTGGACGAGTGGTCATGCTCGTACTATAGTCGCATTTTATTAGACCGACTGGTTTGTTTATTAGGAGCATCGTGCGCACCATCGCCGCTGGAACCACCGCCCTCATCACCGGAGCGTCCTCTGGGATCGGGCGCTCGTTCGCCCATCGACTCGCCGCCGCCGGGAGCGACCTCGTTCTGGTGGCGCGCCGGGCCGACGTGCTTGAAGACATCGCCGCAGACCTTCGCGCACGGCACGGCGCGAGCGTCACCGTCCTCGCGCATGACCTCGACGCCCCGGACGCCGCCGAAACCCTTCTGGCACGCCTGGAGGCTGAGCAGATCGCCGTCGACGCACTGATCAACAACGCCGGCCTCGGCATCCATGGCGACCTCGGCACCACGCCCCTGCGCTCGGCGACCACGCAGATCGCCGTCAACGTGCGGAGCCTGACAGCGCTCACCGCACTCCTTCTACCGCCGATGCTCTCGCGAGGCCGCGGCGCGATCATCAACGTCGCGAGCACCGCCGGATTCCAGCCGGTGCCCCACATGGCCGTCTACTCCGCCTCGAAGGCATACGTCCTCACCTTCACCCGCGCCCTCTGGCGCGAGACCCGCGGCACCGGCGTCGACGTACTCGCCCTCTGCCCCGGAGCGACCGACACCGCGTTCTTCGCCACCGCGGGCGACGCCGCATCCGTCGGCAGCCGCCGGACTCCCGAACAGGTCGTCGACACCGCCCTGCGCGCGCTGCACCGCGGCAGACCCTCGGTCGTCGACGGCCGCGGAAACGCGTTCGTCTCCTGGCTCGCGCCGCGCCTGCCCGAACGGTTCGCGCTGAACATCGCGGAACGCTCCGTCCGCCCCTGAACGCCCGGGCACGCGGGTACCCGGCATCCCACCACCCCAACGATCGAAGGAGATCGCCCATGCACATCCACGACTTCGCCGATGCCGCAGCCGCCGCCGTCAACGCGCATGACCCCGCCGCCGTGGTCGCGCTCTGGGCCGAGCCCGCCGCCTACGACTCCCCCCTCACGGGACCCCAGTCCGGGCTCGACGCGCTGCGCGCGCGGGAGGAGGCTCTCTTCGGCGGGTTCAGCGACCTCACCGCGACCATCACCCCGCTCGGACAGGAAGGCGACACGGGCGCGATGCTCGTCCGCTTCGACGGCACCCATGACGGTGCGTACGGCGGCTTCCCTCCCACCGACCGCACGATCGCCCTCGAGATGGTTGCCGTCGTCACCTTCGCCGACGACGGCCGCGTCATCGGCGAACGCGTCTTCATCGACACCGCCGGCGTCGCCGCTCAACTCGGCGGCTGACTTCACGTAGCGCGACGGAGCCGATGCTCAGCTAGGGCCAGCGTGGACGCGTTCGCCTTGGGGGCCGAAGATGCTGAGGATCTCTGCTTCAATCTCCCCATCGCTGCCGAACCAATGTGGCAGGCGCGTGTCGAACTCGGCGACCTCTCCAGCTTGCAGCAGGAGGTCGCGCTCCCCCACGATCAACCGCATCCGCCCGGTCAGAACATAGAGCCACTCCGTGCCCTCATGCGTTTTCAACCGAGGAACCGAGTGTCCGCGCGGGACCACGATCTTCCAAGCCTGCGGCATCCCGGGCTGATGAGCGAGTGGCACGACCGTTCGCCCGTTCACCCGCCGGGGACGCAACCGCACCCGGGGATCGCCGGTCTCCGGAGCACCCACAAGTTCATCCAACGGGACGCGATACACCTGCGCGAGCGGCAGCAGCACCTCAAGGCTGGCGCGACGCTGCCCGTTCTCCAGACGTGAGAGCGTGCTCGACGAGACACCCGTCCGCTCCGAGACGTCCGCGAGCGTCAATCCCCGCGCCTCGCGCAACGCCTGCAACCGCGATCCGACACGGTCCAGCACGGAGCGCACATCCGCTCCTTCGGTCGCCTCCACGAATGCCATCGAACACGCTCGTCCCTGTTTCGGCAAGAAACGTTGCGGTCTCAACACTCGTGAATCGAGGCTGTGTCCATGTCCACACCATCTCGAGCCGTCGCAGGGCTCGCTCTTGCCATACTCACGGCCTCGGTGGGCACGAGCGCCGCGAACGTCGCGCTGCCCGCGCTCGTCACGGCGTTCACCGCGACACCGGGTCAGGTGCAGTGGGTTGTCGTCGCTTACCTACTGGCGGTCACTTCGATCAGCGTGACTGCCGGATCAGCAGGTGACCGGTGGGGCCGGCGCCGGGTGCTACTCGCGGGAATCTCCATCTTCACCGTGGGCGCCGTGGCTGGCGCTCTCGCCCCGTCGCTCGTGACGCTCGTCATCGCGCGCGGTGTCCAGGGAGTCGGAGCGGCCGTGATGACGGCGCTGCCGCTCGCCCTCGCGAGGGACCTCGTTGCCGACGGGCGCACCGGCCGCATCATGGGGCTCCTCGGCACGACGTCCGCGGTCGGCACCGCACTCGGACCGGCTCTCGGCGGCGCGCTCATCGGATGGGGCGGGTGGACAGCGCCCTTCTGGATGATGGCCCTTCTCGGGGCGGCGGCGCTGCCCCTTGCCGGACGTCC
>NZ_BADB01000087.1:0-94 GCF_000333415.1 Microbacterium sp. B24
AGCTCGGTACCGGGGATCCTCTAGAGTCGCCAGATGGACTGCACCTTACCTCGGTGCCAGGGTAGGTTACGGGATGGATAATGTTGGGATTAAT
>NZ_BADB01000086.1:0-6877 GCF_000333415.1 Microbacterium sp. B24
CTGTCGGGCGCGTGACGAACATCGTGTTCGCGTGCGACGCCCGCATGGACTCGTCCGCCATGGGTGCGAGCGTGCTGCGCAACGAGATCATGAAGGCCGGCGTCTACGACGTCTCGATGACCAACGAGGACGATCGCGAACCTCGACGGCAGCGAGGACCTCGTGATCACCCAGCAGCAGCTCACCGACCGCGCGCGCGGGCGCACACCGAACGCCACGCACGTATCTGTGGACAACTTCATGAACTCGCCGAAGTACGACGAGGTCGTGGATCTGGTGGTCCAGCAGCACAAGGATCGGGGCTGACGACCAGCCCCACCGCGAACGCCGCGGGGACGGGAGGCGCGATGCCCCGTCCCCGCGGCCGCGGCCCGACGCCGACGTCCCGGACGTACCATGACCGGGACGAGCATCGAACAGAGACGAGGATGACATGTCACGCGACGTACTGAAGATCGACCAGGTCCGCATCCACCCGGGGACGGTGAGCAAGCAGGAGGCGATGCGGGAGGCCGCCGACATCCTCGAAGCCGCGGGTGCGGTCACGTCCGCGTACTTCGACGCGATGCTGCAGCGCGAGCAGACGGTCTCGACCTACATGGGCAACGAGCTCGCGATCCCCCACGGCACCAACGAGACCAAAGACGCGATTCTCGACTCGGCACTCTCCTTCGTCCGCTACGACGGCGGCGTGGACTGGGACGGCGAGAAGGTAAGCTTCGTCGTCGGCATCGCCGGTAAGGGCGACGAGCACCTCGACATCCTGTCGCAGATCGCTCTGCTGTTCTCCGAGGACGAGGAGGTCGCACGGCTGAAGGCCGCGACCACCGCGCAAGAGCTCTTCGCGCTGCTGTCGACGGTGAACGGCTGATGAAGGCCGTCCACTTCGGCGCCGGCAACATCGGTCGCGGCTTCGTCGGGCTGCTGCTGCACCAGGGCGGGTACGAGTTGGTGTTCTCGGATGTCGCGGCATCCTTGGTCGACGCGATCAACGCCGCCTCGGAGTACACCGTCCGCGAAGTCGGCGACGGCGGCACCGACACCGTCGTCACGGGCTTCCGCGCGATCAACAGTGCCAGCGATCCGCAGGCTCTGATCGACGAGATCGCCACCGCCGACGTGGTGACCACGGCGGTCGGCCCGACGATCCTGCGCTTCGTGGCACCTCACATCCTCGCCGGCCTGGCGCTGCGCGACCCGTCGCGGCCGGCGCTGCAGGTCATGGCGTGCGAGAACGCGATCGGGGCGACCGACACCCTGCGCGACGAGATCCGCGCGCAGGCCGGAGACGCCTGGGACGCGATCAGCAACCGGGCGGTGTTCGCCAACACCGCCGTCGACCGCATCGTGCCCGCGCAGCCGGAGGGCGCAGGCATCGACGTCACCGTGGAACCGTTCTTCGAATGGGCCATCGAACGTCCGCCCTTCGGCGATGCTCCGCCGCACATTCCGGGCGCCCACTTCGTCGACGACCTCGCCCCGTACATCGAGCGCAAGCTCTTCACGGTGAACACCGGTCATGCCGCAACGGCGTACTTCGGTGCCCGTGCGGGCGTTGAGAAGATCTCGGACGCGCTGGCCGATCCGTCCATCGCAGCCCGCGTGGCCGCCGCGCTCGAGGAGACCTCCGCACTGCTGGTCGCGGTGCACGGATGGGATGCCGCTGAGCTCGCCGAGTACCGGTCGACGATCCTGCGCCGCTTCGCCAACCCGGCTCTTCCCGACACCGTGGGCCGCGTCGGGCGCCAGCCGCTGCGCAAGCTGTCACGCCACGAGCGTTTCGTCGGACCCGCTGCGGCTGCCGCGGAGCGCGGACTGGCGACCGGCGCGCTCGTCGATGCGATCGGCGCCGCCCTCGATTTCGACGAGCCCGACGACGAGCAGTCGGTCGAGATGCAGCGCCGCCTCCGCGAAGAGGATGCCGCGACCTTCACCGCCGCGGTCACCGGACTCGAGCCGTCCCACCCGCTGTTCGCCGCGGTCGAAGCCGTCGTACGCCTCCGTCAGTCCGAGCTCTGAGGGGGGGCCGCCGCGCGCAGCGGCCCGCATAGACTCGGATCCATGACATCGAAGACCCATCGCCGGCATCCGTGGCGATGGGTCTTCGGCATCCTCGGCGCGATCATCGTCGCGGCGGTCGTCGGCGTGCTGGTGTGGAGCCAGGTCGGTGTGATGGGCGCCGAACCCGAACCACTCGCCGCCGTCCGGGCCGACGAGCGCATCGCGATCAGCGACGATTCGGCGGGCATCGTGCTGGCTCCCGCGTCCGGGACGAGCGCGACCGGTCTCGTCTTCATCCCGGGGGCGAAGGTCGACCCGTGGGCGTACGCCTCGATCCTCTCGGGCCTGGTCACCGATGACGAGCTCACCGTCGTCATCACGAAGCCCTGGCTGAACCTGGCCTTCTTCGATCCGCGCGGTCTGTCGACCTTCACGGCTCTCGCGCCCGGCGTGGATCGATGGCTCGTGGGCGGCCATTCCCTCGGCGGCGTGCGCGCATGCCAGCTCGCCCCCGACGCGGCCGGGCTCGTGCTGTTCGGGTCGTATTGCGCCAACGATCTGTCCGGCTCGTCGCTTCCGACCCTCAGCCTCGCCGGCTCGGAAGACGGGCTGTCGACGCCGCAGAAGATCGCCGATGCCCGCCACAACCTGCCGGGCGATGCCGTCATAGTCACCATCCCCGGCGCTTCGCACGCCTCCTTCGGCGACTACGGCGCGCAGCCGGGCGACGGCACGCCCACGGCGAGAGACGCCGATGTCGCGGCTGTCGTCGTGCGCCAGGTCGGCGATCTGGTCGGCACCCTGGGCTGACCCGGCTCGGCACGCGGTATCCTCCTCCGGCAGCCGTCACGGCGTCTTGCGGCGGGGACGCTCCGTCACCGCCGACACCGAGCCGCGCTGATCGCCGTGCGCGACGCGTCGCGCCCCCACGTCCACATCGTTCGTGGAGCGAGCCGAAAGGTGACGGTCAGGCGTCGAAGCCCTCACCGATGAGCTCGATGAGCTCTTCGCGCTCCTCCACCGACAGGAATGCGCCGGCGGCGGCGTTCAGCTGGAACGCCTCCAGATCTTCGAGGCCGTAGTCGAACGTCTCTGCCAGAAGCGCGAGCTCGCGCGTGAGGGAGGTGCGGCTCATCGTGCGGTTGTCGACGTTGACCGTCACGGCGAAGCCGAGCTGGTACAGCAGGTCGAACGGATGATCCTCGAGGTTCTTGCCCCACGCGGCGATCGCACCGGTCTGGAGGTTCGACGAGGGCGACAGCTCGAGCGGGATCTCGCGATCGCGCACCCAGCGCGCCAGGTCGCCGAAGGTCACCAGCACCTCGTCGCCCTGCTGCTGCACGACCTCGAGGTCCTCCGCGATGCGCACACCGTGGCCGAGGCGGAGAGCGCGACCGTCGAGGATCGCGGAGCGGATCGAGTCGAGTCCCGCCGCCTCCCCCGCGTGCACCGTCACCGGGAAGAACTCGGAGGCGAGATAATCGAACGCGGCGCGATGACGCGACGGCGGGAAGCCGTCCTCGGCTCCGGCAATGTCGAAGCCGACCGCACCGCGGCCGCGGAACGCGACCGCGAGCCGGGCGATCTCCAGCGAGCGGTCGGCATGACGCATCGCCGTGATGAGCTGGCCGACCCGGATGTCGCGACCCGAGCGATCGACGGCGTCCTCGCCCTCCTCGATGCCCTCCTGCACGGCCTCGACGGCTTCTTCGAGGGAGAGCCCTCCGCCCAGGTGCTGCTCGGGGGCCCAGCGCACCTCCCCGTAGATCACGCCGTCGGCGGCGAGGTCCTCGACGAACTCCTTCGCGACGCGGCGCAGGCCGTCGGCGCTCTGCATCACGGCGGTCGTCAGATCGAACG
Organism: Microbacterium sp. B24; assembly: GCF_000333415.1. Taxonomy (NCBI): domain Bacteria; kingdom Bacillati; phylum Actinomycetota; class Actinomycetes; order Micrococcales; family Microbacteriaceae; genus Microbacterium; species Microbacterium sp. B24. The sequence continues at coordinate 3,862 of NZ_BADB01000086.1, forward strand.
TCTTCAGGTACTCGACGAGTGAACCCGAATCGCTCTGGTCCTCGAACCAGTCGGCGAGCTCCTCGGCATCCGTCGACGGAACGTCGAGGCCGATCTCATCGGCGAGCTCGATGATCGTCTGCGGCCGCAGCGCGCCGTCGAGGTGATCGTGCAGCGAGACCTTGGGAAGCGAGCGGATGGAGACGCCCTCGAGCTTCGGGTCGGCGTAGGGGTCGGTGGCCATGGGGCTTCCTTCTGGTGGGCGGTGCGGGTGGAGCGAAGGGTCAGGCGGTGATGCGCTCGAGGACGAGCGGAGTGGATGCCGGGGCATCCGTTCCGATCTCCCAGGCACCCTCGAGGGCGTCGAGGGCGCGCTCGAAGCGCTTGTCATCATCCGCCAGGAGGGTGAACAACGGCTGTCCGGCGACGATGGATGCGCCGGGCTTGACGTGCAGGTCGATGCCGGCGGCGTGGATGACGGGATCCTGGGCGCGCGCCCGTCCCGCGCCCAGACGCCACGCGGCGATGCCGAACGGAAGCGCCTCCATCCGCGTCAGCACGCCGTCGCGAGCGGCGACCACGGTATGCGTCTCACGCGGTGTCGGCAACGCCGCGTCGGGATCGCCGTCCTGGGCGCGGATCATCTCTCGCCACGCGTCCATGGCGCGCCCGTCGCGCAGCGCCGCCTCGACATCGGCGTCGGGCTGGCCGGCGAGGGCGAGCATCTCGCGGGCCAGAGCCACGGTCAGCTCGACGATGTCGGCCGGACCACCGCCGGCGAGCACCTCGACCGACTCGCGCACCTCGTTGGCGTTGCCGATGGTGAGACCGAGCGGCGTGTTCATGTCGGTCAGCAGCGCCGTCGTGGCCACGCCCGAGTCGGTGCCGAGTGCGACCATCGTGCGCGCCAGCTCACGCGCCTTCTCGACGTCGCGCATGAACGCGCCGGAACCGAACTTCACGTCGAGCACGAGCGCGTCGGTACCCTCGGCGATCTTCTTCGACATGATGCTGGACGCGATCAGCGGGATCGCCTCGACGGTCCCGGTCACATCTCGCAGGGCGTACAGACGCTTGTCGGCGGGAGCGAGGCCGGAGCCTGCGGCACAGATCACCGGTCCGACGTCGCGCAGCTGCGCGAACATCTCCTCGTTCGACAGGGCGGCGCGCCAGCCGGGGATCGACTCGAGCTTGTCGAGCGTGCCGCCGGTGTGGCCGAGGCCGCGGCCGGACAGCTGGGGCACCGCGACACCGAACGCCGCGACGAGCGGCGCGAGCGGCAGCGTGATCTTGTCACCCACACCGCCGGTGGAGTGCTTGTCGACGGTGCGCTTGCCGAGGCCGGCGAAGCTCATGCGCTCGCCCGAGGCGATCATCGCATCGGTCATGACGCGGATCTCATCGCGGTTCATGCCGTTGAGGAGCACGGCCATCGCGAAGGCCGCCATCTGCGAGTCGGCGACATACTCGCGCGTGTAGGCGTCGATCATCCAGCGCAGGGCGTCCTCGGGCACCGCACCGCCGTCGCGCTTGGTACGGATGACGTCGACCGCGTCGAACGGTTCGACCGCGGCATCCGCCGCGCTCTGCGCCGCGCTCATCGCGACACCTCCTCGAGATCGCGCGGGCCGAAGGCATCCGGCAGCACCTCATCGATCGTGCGGATGCCGGAAACGGTCTCCAACAGCATTCCCGGCAGAGCGAACTCGTTGAGCAGCTGGCGGCAGCGCCCGCAGGGCATGATCGTCTCACCGTCCTTGTTGACGCAGACGAAGGCGACGAGCTGCCCCCCGCCGGACATGTGCAGATCGCCCACGAGGGCGCATTCGGCGCAGAGCCCGACGCCGTACGAGGCGTTCTCGACGTTGCAGCCCGAAACGATGCGTCCATCGCTGACCAGCGCCGCGGCCCCCACCTGATAGCGGGAGTACGGCGCGTAGGCGCGCTGCATGGCCTCGGTGGCGACGGCGCGCAGCTCGTCCCAGTCGATGTCGGTCATGAAAGAGGTCACTCCTTGATATAGGGCTTGCCGGATGCCGCGGGTCCCCGGATCTGGCCGGCGAATCCGACCACCGCGAGGATCGTGACGACGTACGGCAGCATGAGCATGAACTCGCTGGGGATCGGCGTCTTCAGCACGGTCAGCAGGTTCTGCAGGTTGGTGGCGAATCCGAACAGCAGCGCGGCGAGCGTCGCCCGCACCGGATCCCAACGGCCGAAGATCACGGCGGCGAGGGCGATATAGCCGAGCCCCGCCGTCATGTCCTTCGTGAACTGCGGCACCGAGACGAGGGTGAAGTACGCGCCACCCATGCCGGCGATCGCGCCGGCCAGCAGCACGTTCCAGAATCGTGTCGGGTTGACCTTGATGCCGACGGTGTCCGCCGCCTGCGGGTGCTCGCCGACCGCCCGCAGACGCAGGCCCCAGCGCGTGCGGTAGAGCCCCCACGTCACGACGATGACGACGACGATCATGAAGTAGACGAGGAAGGTCTGGTTGAACAGGGCCGGACCGATGACGGGGATGTCGCCGAGGATCGGGATCTTGATGAGGTCGAACCGCGCCGGGCTGTTGAGCGTCTGCGTGTTGGGGGCGAGCATGACGCCGTAGAGGAAGCCGGTGAGGCCTGACACGAAGACGTTCAGCACGACGCCGACGATCACCTGGTCGACGATGTACTTGATCGAGAACGCGGCCAGGGCGAAGGCGACGACGACACCGCCGAGCATCGCACCGACGAGCCCGACGAACGGGTTCTGCGTGATGCTGGAAAGGACGGTCGCCGTGAACGCGCCGAGCAGGAACTGCCCTTCGATCGCGACGTTGACTACGCCGACCCGTTCACCGATGACACCGCCGAGGGCGCCGAAGACCAACGGCACCGCGAGCGAGATCGAGCCGCCGAGCAGCCCGACCAGAGTGATGGCGCCGGACGCGCCGGCACCGGCCCACGTCAGGAACGCGACCATGGCGAGCACGGCGTAGACGATCGGCAGCCAGAGCCCGACCGGGCGATACCGGCGGGCGGGACGAAGA
>NZ_BADB01000085.1:0-10206 GCF_000333415.1 Microbacterium sp. B24
ATTCGAGCTCGGTCCCGGGGATCCTCTAGAGTCCGGGCGTTCGCCGCCAGCGGCAGCTTGTAGACGTAGCCGTTGATGGCCCCCGTCTCGAGGTCCTTCTCCTGACGACCGACGGTCGCGATCTCGGGCGCCGTGAAGATGTTCGCGGTGATGCGGCGACGCTCCAGCGGGATGACGGTGTCGCCGAGCGCGTGGAAGATCGCGGTGCGTCCCTGCATGGAGGCCACCGAGGCCAAGGGAACGAATGTCGTGCAGTCGCCGGCCGCGTAGATGTTCGGCACCGATGTGCGCGCGACACGGTTGACGCGGATGTGACCGGACGGCGTCAGCTGCACCCCGGCATCCTCGAGGCCGATGCCGGCGGTGTTCGGGATCGAGCCGACGGCGAGCAGGCAGTGGCTGCCTTCGACGGTGCGACCGTCGGAGAGCGAGACGACCACGCCGTCGGCGGTGCGTTCGACCGCGTCGGCACGGGAGGTGGACAGCACCGTCATTCCGCCGCGGGTGAAGACCTTCTCGAGAACCGCGGCGGCGTCGGCGTCCTCACCCGGCAGCACCTGGTCGCGACTGGAGATCAGCGTGACCTTCGCCCCCAGGTTCATGTAGGCGGAGGCGAACTCGGCACCGGTGACCCCGGAGCCCACGACGATGAGGTGCTCGGGAAGCGCCTTCATGTCGTACAGCTGCGTCCACGTGAGGATCCGCTCTCCGTCCGGGCGCGCGGTGGGAAGCTCGCGCGGCGACGCGCCGACGGCGACGACCAGGGTGTCGGCCTCGACACGATCGAAATCGGTGCCGCCGGGGCCGGTGGCCACGACGATCGCGTGATGGCCGTCCAGACGCCCGTGCCCCGAGATGATGCGCACCCCGGCATCGACCAGCTGCGCGCGCATGTCATCGGACTGCTGCCGAGCCAGCGAGAGCAGGCGCTTGTTGACGCGGCGAGGTTGTTCGCGACCTCGGGCTTGAGCGCGACGCCGCTCTCCCCCTTTGCGAAGAACTGCACGCCGAGGTCGGAGGCCTCCGAGATGGCGACAGCGGCCTCGGCGGTGGCCATGAGGCTCTGGAGGGGACGACGTCGGTGATGACGGCCGCCCCGCCCACCCCCGCGCGCTCGACGAGGGTGACGTCCGCACCGAGCTGCGCGGCGGCGAGCGCCGCCTCGTACCCACCGGGACCGCCCCCGAGGACGGCGACCGACTGGGTGTTGACGAAGCTCGAGGACATTGCTCCATTCTCTCAGGCCCCCGGCGTCGCCCCGTGCCGCTGCGATGACGGCGATCGGCGCACGAGGCGAGTGGCCCGCCGGAGCCGCGGTTCCTAGAGTGGGAACATGTCCGACATGAACACCAACCCGCTCGACGACCCTTCTGCCGACCCGTTCGAGGTGGCCGCGCGCGCCGCCGGCGACATCGCACGCCTCACCGGCGTCGACCGGCACGACATCGCGCTCACGCTCGGCAGCGGTTGGGGCAAGGCGGCCGACCTCGTCGGCGAGACGACCGCGACGATTCCCGCGACCGATGTCACCGGCTTCAGCGCGCCCGCACTGGCCGGCCATGTCGGATCGATCCGCAGCATCGTCACCCCCGAGGGAAAGCGCGTGCTCGTGATCGGCGCCCGCACGCACTACTACGAGGGACACGGCGTCCGCCGGGTCGTCCACAGCGTCCGCACGGCCGCCGCGACCGGAGCGACGACGATGGTGCTCACCAACGGAGCCGGCGGCATCAAGGAGACGTGGACGCCCGGGACGCCCGTGCTCATCAGCGACCACATCAACCTGACGGCCGACTCGCCGCTGGAGGGGGCGACGTTCATCGACCTCACCGATCTGTATTCGTCGCGCCTGCGAGAGCTCGCCCGCACGGTCGATCCGACCCTCGACGAAGGCGTGTACTGCCAGTTCCGCGGCCCGCACTACGAGACCCCCGCGGAGGTGCAGATGGCCAAGACGATCGGCGGCCACATCGTCGGCATGTCGACGGCGCTCGAGGCGATCGCCGCGCGTCAGGCCGGGATGGAGGTGCTGGGCTTCTCCCTCATCACCAACCTCGCCGCCGGCATCCAGAAGACCCCGCTCAGCCACGCCGAGGTCATCGAGGCCGGCCAGGCCGCTGAGCCCGTGATCTCCGCGCTGCTGGCTCGCGTGATCGGGCAGCTGTGAGCGGCGCGGATGCCGCGGGGACGACCGTGCTCGACGCGGCGCGCGCCTGGCTCGCGCAGGATCCCGACGAGGTCACCCGCGCGGAGCTGAGTGCCATCGTGGATGCCGCAGCGGCCGGCGACGAGGCGGCATCCGCCGACCTCGCCGATCGTTTCGGTTCCCGCCTGCAGTTCGGCACGGCGGGACTGCGAGGACGGCTGGGAGCGGGCAGCAACCGCATGAACCGGGTGCTCGTGTCTCAGGCCGCCGCGGGATTCGCCGCCTACCTGCGTGAGAAGGCGGCGCCGGGAACGACACCACTCGTGGTCATCGGCTACGACGGGCGTCGCAATTCGGACGTGTTCGCCCGCGACTCGGCGGAACTGTTCGCGGGGGCCGGCCTGCGGGCGGTGCTGCTTCCGCGGATGCTCCCCACTCCGGTGCTGGCCTTCGCGGTGCGCCACCTCGGCGCCGCCGCGGGCGTCATGGTGACGGCGTCGCACAACCCGCCGGACGACAACGGCTACAAGGTGTACCTCGGCGGCGCCGACCACGGCTCACAGATCGTCTCCCCCGCCGACGCCGAGATCGCGGCGCACATCGACCGGATCGCGGCGACCTCGGCGGTCCCCGACCTGGCTCGCGCCGAGTACGAGGTCGCGGACGAGTCCGTCATCACCGCCTACGTCGCCGCCACCGCGGCCGTCGCCCCCGCCACCGCGGGTGCGGCCGGCATGAACTGGGTGTACACGGCCATGCACGGTGTCGGTTCCGAGACCCTGCACGCGATCCTCGAGCTCGCGGGCTATCCCCGACCCACCGTCGTGGAGGCGCAGATCGCGCCCGACGGGCGCTTTCCGACCGTCGCCTTCCCCAATCCGGAGGAGCCGGGGGCCATGGACCTCGCGTTCGAGACGGCTCGCGCCGTCGGCGCCGAGTTCGTGATCGCCAACGATCCCGATGCCGATCGCCTGGCCGTCGCCCTGCCCGACGAGACCGCGCCCGGGGGCTGGCGCCGCCTGACCGGGAACGAGATCGGGCTGCTGCTCGGGTGGCGTGCCGCGGCCCGCGCCGTCGAACGGGGTGAGACGGGATCGCTGGCCTGCTCGCTGGTGTCGTCCCCCGGCCTGCAGAGCGTCGCGGAGCACTACGGTCTCGACTTCCACGCGACGCTGACGGGCTTCAAGTGGATCTCGCGCGCGCCCGGCATCCTCTACGGTTTCGAAGAGGCCCTCGGATACCTGGTCAACCCCGAGACGGTACGCGACAAAGACGGCATCTCCGCCGCGGTGGCGATTCTCGGCATGATCGCCGAGGCCCGCGAGCGCGGCGAGAGCCTCGCCGACCTGCTGCGGGGCTTCCCGGAGACCTTCGGCTTCTTCGCGTCGGGGCAGGTGTCGCTGCGCGTCGACGATCTGTCGATGATCGGGCGCATCATGTCGGCGCTTCGCCAGGCTCCGCCTGCTCGGGTGGGCGATGTCGCGGTGACCGGCATCGACGACCTGCTGACGGGCACCGGCGGCGTGCCGGCCAGCGACGTGCTGCGGCTGTGGCTGGAGGACGGGTCGCGCCTGATCGTGCGACCGAGCGGCACCGAGCCCAAGCTGAAGGCCTACCTGGATGTGCGCGGCACATCGGCGGACGATGCACAGGAGCGGCTCGCCGCTCTGGATGCCGGCACGCGGGCGCTGATCGCCGCGGCGCAGGGGTGAGTGCGGCGGTGGGTCGACCCGGGGAGGTTCAGCGCATGCTGCTGACCGAGCCGGTCGTCCTCGAGAACGAGCGTGTCCGACTCGAACCGCTGCGGGCCGATCACGCGGCCGAGCTCCAGCGTGCCCGCGAGGGGCTGGAATACGCCTGGTACACCTCCGTCCCCTCGGACGCGAGCGCGGACATCACCCACCGGCTCGCCGAACGCGACAGCGGACGCATGAACCCGTTCGCGGTGGTGGTCGACGGCGTGGCGGTGGGGATGACGACGTTCTGCACCATCGATCTCGACAGTCCGCGGGTGGAGATCGGCTACACCTGGTTGTCGCCGACAGTGCAGCGCACCGGCGTGAACACGGCCGCCAAGCTCCTGCTCCTGCAGCACGCGTTCGAGGCGTGCCACGTGATCGCCGTGCAGTTGTGCACGCACTGGCACAACCGTCAGTCGCGGGCCGCGATCGAGCGCCTCGGCGCGAAGCAGGACGGCGTGCTGCGCAATCATCGAGTGGGTCCCGACGGCACCCTGCGCGACACCGTGATCTACTCGATCCTCCCGCACGAGTGGCCGACGGTGAAGCGGGGCCTTCAGGCTCGCCTGCGCTGAGCGTCGACGACGGGCGACGCGGCGTGGGCGCGCCTCAACCGTCGACGACGGCCACCAGTTCGTCCAGGAAGGGCCCGAACGACGTGCCGCGGCGGACGATCCGCTGCACGCTGTCGCGTTCGCTGAAAACCTCGACCAACTGCTCGAACACCGTCTGGAACGCTTCGCGATCGCTCTCGGAGAAGGCCACCATTGCGATCACCTGCACGCGGCCCTCACCCCAGGCCATGGACGGGTCGGCGATGCCCAGGGCGATTGCCGTGCGCGTCGCCGTCATCCCGATCGCGTGCGGCACCGCGAGCGCGTCCGTGAATGCGGTCGAGGACAGCCGTTCGCGCTCGAGCGTGCGCTCGACGTATCCCTCGTCGATGACGCCCTGCGCGACGAGCCGGGCTCCCAGATCGCGGATGACGCTTTCCTCATCGGCGTCTGCAGAGACGCGTCCGATGAAGGCATCGGCGGAGAAGTAGCGGCCGAGCTCGTCCCGCAGTCGCGCCAAGCGACGCGCGCGGCGCACGCGTCCGGCCGCCGCCTGCACGCGCTCGATGTCGCTCTCCGTCAGGAAGGGCTGGATGCGCACGATGCCGTCACCGGCGAAGGGCGGGTCGATCGTCGTGAGGATCAGATCGGTCTCGATCGCCCGCCAGTCGGGGTCGGCCCGCGTGTCGACGCCGACCACATCGACCGCCTGTCCGAGCGAGCGGTCGACGCTCGAGCGCAGCAGTTCGTGCAGTTCGTAGTACCCAGGGCACACGATCGTCGCGGTCAACACGGTGCCCGCGTGCCGACTGCGCTCCAGCTGGCCGCCGACGTGCATCGCGATGTAGGCGATCTCGTCGTCGAGCAGGGGGATGCCGAGAAGCCCGCGCAGGCCGTCCGCGATGAAGACCGCGACCTCGAAGATCATCGGGTAGGTGGCCTTCAGCGACCGGGTGAGGGGGTTGCGCGACCACGCCTGCTCCTGTGCGCGCAGCCGCAGGTTCTGCACGTGGAGGGCGAGGCGCAATACGAAGTCCTGGTGCTCGATGTCGACGAGGAACTCGGATGCCGCACGGTGCACGATGTCGCGCACGGCCGCCTCGACCTCGGGCTGGAGACCCGCTCGTGTGACCGACGCCGCCTCGCCGGGACCGGGCGCCACGACGCGGCCGAGGACGAGGGCGGCGAGGTGTCGACGGTCTCCCGCGCCCAGGCGCACCCCCAGATGCCGCTCGCACAGCGTGTCGAGCAGAGCCCCGACCTGCTCCTGAGCGGGCGTCGTCTCATCGAGCGCGGCCGTCTCCAGCGCACGGTCGTGCGCGACGCGGTCGGCGGTGATGGCGACGTGCATCATCACGTCGCCGATGCCGAACTCGTTGACGAAGTAGCCGAGCTCGCGCAGACCCGAAACGAGATCGGCTTTGAACGGGCCGAAGACCGCTTCACCGATCGATCCCGCGCCGAGGCTGCGCCGGAGGGCATCGAGGTCGAACGCGCCGTCGTCGGTCTCGTCGTGCGCGAGCCGGCTCAGCAGGCGCCGCTGCGCCATCTCCGTGCCTTTCAGTCGCGCGCGCGACCCGCTGCGCTCCAGCGTGAGCTCCGTGTCGCCCAGCAGCGCGCGGACCCGGCCCAGGTCTGCTTCGAGTGTCGCCGGACTGACGTGGAAATCGTCGGCGGTCTCGAAGACGTCGATGCCTTCCCGTCCCGACAGCAGCCGGCGCACGAGCCGGTGCACGCGCTCCCGCGGAGTCGCGGCATCCGCTCCGGCTCGCAGCGCAGCGGGCGCATCCGCGCCCGCACGATAGCCGAGCGGACCGGACTCGACGACGACGCCCCGGGGAACGCGAGCATTGAGCGCGGTGACGTAGCTGCGGATGCTGCGAGGGGTCACGCCGACGATGTCGGCGAGTTCGGCGGCCGTGAGCCAGTCGCCCTCCCGCGCGAGCAGCGCGATGACACGGTCCTGACGCGCTCTGCTCACACCGTCCAGTCAACCACGCCGCCCGCGGGGTGTTTCCGCCCCCGCGGAAACAGGTGTGGTTGTCGCCTCCCAGCCCTTTCACAAGAATGGCCGAGAAGGAGGCGGATCGATGAGGATCCTCGTTGTGTGCGGCGCGGGTGCGTCGAGCACTTTCGTCGCGCAGCGTGTCCGTCACGCGGCGCAGGCGGCCGGGCGTGAGCTCAGTGCCGTCGCCGGCACCGAACAGTCGCTCCCGATCGACATCGACGCCGCAGACGTCGTGCTCGTGGGCCCCCACCTGCACGGCAGCCTGGACCGCATCCGTCGCGAAGCGGCGCCGCGTCTGGTACGCGTGATCCTCCTTCCGACCGACATCTTCAGCGATCTCCACGGTACGCGCGCCCTCGCGCTGATCGACGAGACCCTGAGCGCAGACCCCGACATGCCCGCTTCGACGGAGAGGAACCCCGCATGAGCTCTGTGTCCCGCACGATCCGCATCGGATCGTCCAACGGATTGCACGCCCGACCCGCGAAGCTCTTCGCCCAGGGCGTGAAGGACTCCGGCCTGGAGGTCACGATCTCCAAGGGCGCGGGTGCACCGGTCAACGCCGCCAGCATCCTGGGCGTCATCTCACTGGGAGCTGAGAAGGGCGACTACGTCACCCTCACCGCCGAGGGTGAGAACGCGAACGCCGTGCTCGACGTGCTCGCTGAGCTGCTGACGACCGATCACGACGAGAACTGAACCGAAGGAGAGACCCGAAGATGAGTGAACTGCGTGGAGTGGGTATCGGACTGGGCGTCGCACAGGGCCCGGTCGCCCGCATGGCCGATCCCCTGCCCGCCCCCTCGGACGTCCCCAGCACCCTCACCCCCGACGAGGAGCTCGCACGTGTCCGCGAGGCGGTCGCCGCCGTCGCCCGCGAGCTGGAGGAGCGGGGTTCGAAGGCCGGAGGCCTCGCCCGCGACGTGCTGGAGGCGCAGGCGATGATGGCCGAGGACCCCACGCTCGACACCGAGGTCTCCACGCGGGTGAACGCTGGCAAGACCGGTGAGTACGCCGTCCACGAGGCGTTCGCGAGCTTCCGCGACACCCTGGCCGCGATGGGCGGCTACCTGGGTGAGCGCGCCGCCGACCTCGACGACGTCGCCCAGCGCGTCATCGCGCGCTTGCGCGGCCTGCCCGCGCCGGGCGTTCCCGACCCGGGTCACCCCTTCGTGCTCGTCGCCAAGGACCTGGCGCCCGCCGACACCGCGCTGCTCGACCTCGACCAGGTGCTCGCACTGGTCACCACCGACGGCGGACCGACCTCGCACACCGCGATCCTCGCGCGCGAGAAGTCGATCGTCGCCATCGTGGGCGCCGCTGCCGCCAAGGACCTCGTCGACGGGCAGACCGTGATCGTGGACGCCGCGAAGGGCGTCGTCACCGTCGATCCCACCGAGGACGAGCGGGCGCAGGCGCAGAACCGCGCCGATGCCCGCGCTGCCGCGGCATCCGCTCCACTCACCCCGGGCGCGCTCAAGGACGGCTCGGCGGTTCCGCTGCTGGCCAACCTCGGCAAGCCGGGCGGCGCCGCCGAGGCGGTCGAGCTCGGCGCCGAGGGCGTCGGCCTGTTCCGCACCGAGTTCCTCTTCCTCTCCGCCACCCAGGCTCCGACCGTCGACGAGCAGACCGCGTCGTACACCGAGCTGCTGAAGGCGTTCTCCGGCAAGAAGGTCGTCGTCCGCGCGCTCGACGCCGGCGCCGACAAGCCCCTCGCCTTCCTCAACGACGCGCACGAGGACAACCCCGCACTGGGCCTGCGGGGCCTGCGGGCCCTGCGCGCCAGCGAGGACATCCTGCGCGAGCAGCTGACGGCGCTCGCCAACGCGGATGCCGCCACCGATGCCGACCTCTGGGTCATGGCGCCGATGGTCGCCACCGTCGAGGAGGCCGACTACTTCGTGGCGCTCGCGAAGGAGTACGGCATCAAGACGGCGGGTGTCATGGTCGAGGTTCCCTCGTCGGCGATCCAGGCGAAGCGCATCCTGCAGATTGCGGACTTCGCCTCCATCGGCACGAACGACCTCACGCAGTACACGCTCGCCGCCGACCGCCTGCTCGGCTCGGTGGCGTCGTACCAGGACCCGTGGCACCCCGCGGTCCTCGAGCTGATCAAGATGACCGCCGACGGCGGCAAGACCAACGGCAAGCCCGTCGGCATCTGCGGCGAGGCCGCCGCCGACCCGCTGCTGGCGGTCGTGCTCGTCGGGCTCGGCGCGACGACGCTGTCGATGGCCCCCACCGCCCTCGCGGACGTGCGCGCCTCGCTTCTGCAGTACACCCGCGAGGATGCCGAGCGCATCGCCGCGGCAGCCCTCGCCGCCGATGACGCGGCATCCGCACGATCGGCGGCTCAGGCCGCCGCTGAGAACCTCGCCGGCTGACGGCGCGGCACATTCGAAGGGAACGGAAGACAATGACAACGGCGTCCACGACATCGACGGGGGTGAACCGCGCACGCGTCGGCGTGCAGAGGTTCGGCACCTTCCTCTCCGGCATGATCATGCCGAACATCGCGGCCTTCATCGCCTGGGGCTTCATCACGATGCTCTTCATCACGAAGGGCTTCTTCGGCGCGGAAAGCCCCTTCGGATGGCACTGGTCGCCCGTCGCCGAGATCATCGGCGGCGGCGGAAACGCAGCCACTATCGGGTGGAACGGCGCGATGACGGCGCTCGCGAGCGGCGATGTCACCGTCTACGTGGGCTTGGTCGGCCCGATGGTCACGTACCTACTCCCGCTGCTGATCGCCAACACCGGCGGCCGCATGGTCTACGACGCCCGAGGCGGCGTCGTCGCGACCATCGCGACGATGGGTGTCATCGTCGGCACCGACATCCCGATGTTCCTCGGAGCCATGATCATGGGTCCGCTGGCCGCGTGGATCACGAAGCAGATGGACAAGCTCTGGGACGGCAAGATCAAGCCCGGCTTCGAGATGCTGGTGAACAACTTCTCCGCCGGCATCCTCGGAATGATCCTCGCGATCGTCGGCTTCTTCGCCTTCGGTCCGATCATGCTCGGCATCTCGACGTTCCTCGGCGGCATCGTCGGCTGGCTCGTGAGCGTCAACCTGCTGCCGCTGCTGTCGATCATCGTCGAGCCGGCGAAGGTGCTGTTCCTCAACAACGCCATCAACCACGGCGTGTTCACGCCGCTCGGCATCCAGCAGGCGACCGAGGCCGGCAAGTCGATCCTCTTCCTCATCGAGGCCAACCCCGGTCCCGGTGTGGGTCTCCTGCTGGCGTTCACCTTCTTCGGCGTGGGCGCCGCTCGCGCCTCCGCTCCGGGAGCGATCATCATCCAGTTCTTCGGCGGCATCCACGAGATCTACTTCCCGTACGCGCTGAGCAAGCCGATGACGATCCTCGCCCTCATCGCGGGCGGCGCGACCGGTGTCACGACCAACATGCTGCTGGGCGGCGGCCTCGCCTTCCCGGCGGCACCCGGCAGCATCATCGCCGTGACGGCCGCCGCCATCGGCCCGGGCGTCGGCAACCTGTTCGTCGTCTACCTGTCGGTCATCCTCGCCGCCGCCGTCACGTTCCTGATCACCGCGGTCATCCTGCGGGCCTCTCGTAAGCGCGATCTGGCCGCGGAGGCGGAGTCCAGCGCCTCGTTCGAAGCGGCGATCGCCCAGACCGAGGCGAACAAGGGCAAGAGCTCCGAGGCCCTCGCGGGCCTCCGTGCCGGCGCCGCCGCGAACGCCGGGCTGGAGGGCGACCAGTCGTCGCTGTCGGCCGACCGCGCCGCCATGCC
>NZ_BADB01000084.1:0-3818 GCF_000333415.1 Microbacterium sp. B24
TCGCAGGGCCGCGGCCCGTTCGGCGCTCAGACTCGCCCCCGTGGGATTCTGGGCGCGAGGGGTGAGCAGCACGGCGCGCACTCCGGCATCCAGCGCCGCCTGGAGCCCGGCGACGGTCATGCCCTCATCGTCGACGGGCACGGCGATGGGCCGGTACCCGCCGAGGCGGACCGTGTTCAGGCTCGCGAGGAAGCACGGATCTTCGAGGGCCACGGCGTCGTCGCGCGTGAGCGTCAGCGCGAGCAGGCGCTCGATCGCGTCGGACGCACCTCCGGTGATCGTCAGACGCAGCGCACGGTCGTCTCCGACGGCGGTGCGCATCCATTCCTCGGCCCAGGCGGCCAGGTCGCGGTCGATGACGGGCTCCCCGTACAGCACCGGGCGACCCGCGATGCGGCTGAGCGCCGGCCGCAGATCGGGGATGAGTGCCGGGTCAGGGTTCCCTGCCGCGATGTCGCGCAGCACCGTGCCGTGAGCGAAACCCTCCTGGGCCAGGGGAGCGCGTTCGACGACACGCGTACCGGCGCGACCGCGCGCTTCCACGAGCCCGGCCTGCGTCAGCAGCCGGTAGGCGGACACGACGGTGTTGCGATTCACGCCCAGATCGTCGGCAAGGTTTCGCACCGGGGGCAGTGCGGCGCCCGGCGCCAACTCGCCACGCTCGATTCTCTGTCGCACGCTGTCCGCGATATGGGTCGCAGTGGACCCGACGATGCGCGGCGCCGCGGAGGCATCAGGGGCGGCGTTCACGTCGATCAGTCTATGTGACAGAACATGCTACGTTTTGGCCTAGGCCAATGTCCGCGCCGCCCTCCGCGGCGATGACCGACATCCACACCCGAAGGAGAACGCCCGTGTCCACTCCCCTCACCGGATCATCGCGCGTCAAGCGCGGCCTCGCCGAGATGCTCAAGGGCGGCGTCATCATGGACGTCGTCACGCCCGACCAGGCGAAGATCGCCGAGGATGCCGGGGCCGTCGCCGTCATGGCCCTCGAGCGCGTGCCCGCCGATATCCGCGCCCAGGGGGGAGTGTCGCGGATGAGCGATCCGGACATGATCGACGGCATCATCGAGGCCGTGTCGATCCCCGTCATGGCGAAGGCCCGCATCGGGCACTTCGTCGAGGCGCAGGTGCTCCAGGAACTCGGCGTCGACTACATCGACGAGTCCGAGGTGCTCTCACCCGCGGACTACGTGAACCACATCGACAAGTGGAACTTCACGGTCCCGTTCGTCTGCGGGGCGACCAACCTCGGCGAGGCGCTGCGGCGCATCACCGAGGGCGCGGCGATGATCCGCTCCAAGGGCGAGGCGGGCACCGGCGATGTGTCGGAGGCCATGAAGCACATCCGCAAGATCCGCGGCGAGATCGCCGCGCTCGGTGCGCTGTCTCACGACGAGCTGTATGTCGCCGCCAAGGAGCTCCAGGCCCCCTACGAGCTGGTCGCCGAGATCGCCGAGACCGGAACGCTCCCGGTCGTCCTGTTCGTCGCCGGCGGGGTCGCCACACCCGCCGACGCCGCGATGATGATGCAGCTGGGCGCCGACGGCGTGTTCGTCGGCTCCGGCATCTTCAAGAGCGGCGACCCGGCGGCCCGCGCCGCCGCGATCGTGAAGGCGACCACGTTCTTCGACGACCCGAAGGTCATCGCCGACGTCTCGCGCGGCCTCGGCGAGGCCATGGTCGGCATCAACGTCGCCGACCTGCCGGCCCCGCACCGGCTCGCCGAGCGCGGATGGTGACGTCCGGGATGCCGCGCGTCGGGGTCCTCGCCCTCCAGGGAGACGTTCGCGAGCACGTCCGGAGCCTGGAGGCGCTGGGCGCGGAGGCCGTCGCGGTGCGCCGTCCCGCCGAGCTGGCCACCGTCTCCGGCCTGGTCATCCCGGGGGGCGAGTCCAGCGTGATCGACAAGCTGGCGCGCACGTTCGGCCTGCAGCAGCCGATCCGCGCTGCGATCGCCGACGGGATGCCGGTGTACGGCACGTGTGCGGGGCTCATCCTGCTGGCGGACCGCATCGCCGATGGTATCCGTGGACAGGAGAGCGTCGGCGGGCTCGACATCACCGTGCAGCGAAACGCCTTCGGCTCACAGATCGACTCGTTCGAAACGCAGCTCGAGGTCGCCGGATTCGACACCCCCGTGTCGGCGACGTTCATCCGAGCGCCGCGGGTGGTGCAGACCGGACCGGATGTCGACGTGCTGGCCTCGCTGCCGGACGGCGCGATCGTCGCCGTGCGCCAGGGTGCACTGCTCGGCACCGCCTTCCATCCCGAGATGTCGGGGGAGACGCGGTTCCACGAGCTGTTACTCGACCTCATCGCCGCGCGCGCGAGCTGAGCGGCTGCCGCGATGTCGGTGCGGCGGGCTAGCGTGGCGACATGACCACCTGGGTGGCGCTCCTTCGCGGAGTCAACGTCAACGGCATCACCATCCGCGGCGCCGATCTCGCCGACCTGATGCGCGCGCTCGGCTTCGGCGAGGTGAAGACGATACTGGCCAGCGGGAACGTGCGCTTCACCGCCGACGTCGACGTGTCGGACCGCGCGAAGCTGAAGAAGCGGATCGAAGACGCCCTCCGCGAACGATTCGACTATGACGCCTGGATCGTTCTCGTCACCCTGGCCGAGCTGGATGCGACCGTCTCGACGTTTCCCTTCGACGCCGACGACGAGGCCCGCCAGCCCTACGTCGTCTTCTGCAGCGAGATGGCGGTGCGTGATGCGCTGGCGGACGCCGCAGCCTCCTTCGACCCGCGGGAGGATCCGACGCAACCCGGATTCGGCGTCGTCTACTGGAGCCCGCCGAAGGGGCACACCCTCGACACCGCATTCGGAAAGCTGCTCGGACGCGCCGAGTACAAGCCGACGACCACGACACGAAACCTCCGCACGCTCGTCAAGATCCTCCGCTGAGAAGCAGCGGTGTCGCCTGAGTAAACTGGAGATCATGTCCGGACACTCCAAATGGGCCACGACCAAGCACAAGAAGGCGGTCATCGACTCCCGCCGCGCGAAGTCGTGGGCGAAGCTCATCAAGAACATCGAAGTCGCCGCCAAGCTCGGCGGCCCGGACCTGCAGGGAAACCCGACCCTGTTCGACGCGGTCCTCAAGGCCAAGAAGACTTCGGTCCCGAAGGACAACATCGACCGCGCCATCAAGCGCGGTGCCGGTATCGGCGGCGAGTCGGTCGAGTACTCGTCCATCATGTACGAGGGATACGGCCCCAACGGCGTCGCCCTCATGATCGAGTGTCTGACCGACAACAAGAACCGCGCCGCCGCCGAGGTGCGCACCGCCCTCAGCCGCAACGGCGGAACCCTCGCCGACCCGGGATCGGTCGCCTACAACTTCTCCCGCAAGGGCGTCATCGTCGTCTCCGAAGACAACGCGAGCGAGGACGACATCATGCTCGCTGCCCTTGAGGCCGGCGCCGAGGAGATCGAGCCGCACGCGCAGGGCTTCGAAGTCATCACCGAGGCATCCGACCTCGTCGCCGTGCGCTCCGCGCTGACCGAGGCCGGCATCGAGTACGAGTCGGCCGACGTCGAGTTCGTGCCGAACCTCAAGGTCGAGATCGACGCCGAAACGGCCCGCAAGATCTTCCGCCTGATCGACGCGCTCGAAGACAGCGACGACGTGCAGAACGTCTTCAGCAACTTCGACTTGAGCGCCGAGGTGCAGGCCGAACTCGAAGACGACGAGTAAGCCGCGCGTCGAATCGCCGCGTCCGGGCCGCGGCGCTTAGCGTGGGGGAGTGACATCCGCTCTGCGCGTCCTCGGCATCGGACTCTAGAGGATCCCCGGGACCGAGCTC
>NZ_BADB01000083.1:0-1922 GCF_000333415.1 Microbacterium sp. B24
GGTCGCAGACCAACGGCATTCCGGTGGATGAGGCGATCGACAAGATCGTCGCCGCGATCTCGGGCAAACTGCTCGTCAACACTGCGGAGGACCTGGCGTGAGCGCGGGGGACGCCGACGGTGATGCCCGCCTCGAGGAGGCGAGCGCTTTCGCCGGCGTCCCCGACGGCTTCCAGCGGCTCTGGACGCCGCATCGCATGGCCTACATCAACACCGGCGCCGACGCCCTGCGCGGCTCGGGCTGCCCGTTCTGCGCCGCGCCGCAGAAGTCGGATGCCGACGGCCTCATCGTCCACCGCGGCATCACCTCGTACGTCCTGCTCAACCTGTTCCCGTACAACTCGGGTCACATGCTGGTGTGCCCGTACCGCCACATCGCGACGTACGATCAGGCGACCCCGGAAGAGGTCGCCGAGATCGGCGAGCTGACCCAGGTCGGCATGCGGGTGCTGCGCTCGGTCTCGCGGTGCGACGGCTTCAACATCGGGATGAACCAGGGTGCGGTCGCGGGGGCGGGGGTCGACGAGCACCTGCACCAGCACATCGTTCCGCGGTGGAGCTCGGATGCGAACTTCTTCCCGATCATCGCCCGCACCAAGGCGCTGCCTCAGCTTCTCGGCGAGGTTCGCGAGGCCGTCGCGGCGGCCTGGCCGGCGTGAGGGCGGGCGGTCCCGACGACGGCGCGGAGCCGTTCGCGGTCGACGCCGGCAGATTGAGCGCGCTCCCGGCATCCACTGCCGAGCTGTGCGGCGACATCACCGCCTTCGACGCCCGCCGAGCCGAGGCAGAGACGAGCGAGCGTCAAGACCCGCTCTACTGGGTCGGTCTGGAGGTGCCGCTGGGGTGGGTGCTCGTCGGCGACAACGGGCAGGGCGATGAGTGGTGGCTCGGTCCGCGCGGTGACGTGTGGTTCTTCGATCACACCGACGGCGAGCGCGCCGTGTCACGCTTCGCACCGATGCACCTGGGCGTCACGGAGTGGCTGATGGTGGGGCACGTCCTGCACGCGCTCGAGCAGATCGACGAGCCGGCCGCTCGTGACCACGACCGCATCCGTGGCGCGCTCGACGCGATCTCGCCCGAGCTCAGTGTGCGCTGGCCGTACGAGCTGTTCTGACCGGGCGCGGCGTTTCGACTCGCTGCGAACCTCAGCGCACCCGCGTGACGGGGAACTGCAGCCGCGGGTGGGCGTAGAACTCCTGCGCCTCGACAAGCTGCAGCTCGCGCTGCCCGGAATCGAACGTCGTCTGCAGCAGGTCGTAGACGCTCGAGACGGTCTTCGCCAGCGCGTCGGCGGCGTCACCGCTCGCACGATAGTGGGCCGTGAACAACGCCGCCGTGACATCGCCCGACCCGTTCGCCTTCATCGGGATGCGGGGCGTCTGCACGATCCACGCACCATCGTCGGTGACGGCCAGCATCTCGATGGTGCCCTCGGGTGCGTCCGGGCGCTCGACCGAGGTGACGAGCACGGTGCGCGGGCCCATCGCACGCGCGGCATCCGCCGACGAGAGCGTGGAGTCGAGATCAGCGGGATCCGTCTCAGTGAGAAAACCCAGTTCGAACTGGTTCGGCGTGATGATGTCGGCCGCGGGGACGACGCGATCGCGCAGCAGGATCGGGATGGCCGGCGCCACGAAGCAACCGCTCTTGGCATTGCCCATCACCGGGTCACAGGCATAGATCGCCGCGGGGTTGGCCGCTTTGACGCGGGCGACGGCATCGAGGATCACATCGGCGATCCCTTCCCCGCCCTGGTAGCCGCTGAGGACGACGTCGATCTCACCGAAAACACCGCGCTCCTCGATACCCGTGATGACGTCTCGCACATCGTCGGGCGCGATGAGCGGACCGCGCCACGCGCCGTAGCCGGTGTGGTTGGAGAAGTTGACCGTGTACACCGGCAGCACCTCGACACCGATG
>NZ_BADB01000082.1:0-5921 GCF_000333415.1 Microbacterium sp. B24
GCGCGAGAGGGCTGCGGCCGGCGCCGAGCGCCAGCACGGCGAGCACAGTCTGCACCAGCCCGGTGAGGAAGTACACGCCGTGCAGCGGCGACCACACCAGCAGCAGGGCGATCTCGACGAAGATCCAGATCATCATCACGAGACCGGATGCCGCATGCAGCCCCCACGCGAGCACGTACCGTCGTCGCTGCGCGATGAGCGCCACCAGCTGAGCGCCGCCGACGATGACACCGAGGATGAGTCCCGGCCACGCCCAGGAGGGAAAAGGCCTGCGCGCGAGCCATTCGTTCGGCATTCCGACACCGTCGCCGCCCACGACCACGAGGAGCACACCGCCGGCGAGGGCCGAGACCAGGTTGAAGAGGGCGACGACCACCAGCGTCACGCGGATGCCGGGGGAGACGCTCATGACCGCGACGCTACGCGGCGTACGGTGCCGGGCGTCCGGCGGTACGCCGTGAAGAGAAAACCCCCGGCTGAGCCGGGGGTTCGATGGTGGGCGATACCAGACTCGAACTGATGACCTCTTCCGTGTGAAGGAAGCGCGCTACCAACTGCGCCAATCGCCCAAGACCCGTGCGGGCCGAGACTCGATGTTACCGGATGCCGAGCTCCGGCACGAATCGTCCGGCATCCGACACACCGGGACACGCGCGGGGCGCGCTCAGTTTTGCGATGGCGAAATAGTCGGCTAAAGTCGATCAAGTTCCCGGGGCAACCAGGGAGCACGCGGATGTAGCGCAGTTGGTAGCGCATCACCTTGCCAAGGTGAGGGTCGCGAGTTCGAGTCTCGTCATCCGCCTCAAGTGCAGGGGACGTTTTTTCGAAGCGATCACGGCACGTGGGGGTCAAACCACACGGTTAATCCACACGGTGGCGTGGCCGAGCGGCTAGGCACCGGCCTGCAAAGCCGTTTACACGGGTTCGAATCCCGTCGCCACCTCGCCTCATAACTGAATAAGCCTGTATAGGCGCGATTGGCGCAGCGGTAGCGCGCTTCCCTGACACGGAAGAGGTCACTGGTTCGATCCCAGTATCGCGCACAAGAACAACCCCGGTCAGCCGGGGTTTTTTTGTGCCCGAATGCGGGCCGTGCAACATGCGGGTTCGACGCTGGAAGCGCAGAGAGGCGGGACGCGGCAC
This sequence comes from Microbacterium sp. B24, assembly GCF_000333415.1. Taxonomy (NCBI): domain Bacteria; kingdom Bacillati; phylum Actinomycetota; class Actinomycetes; order Micrococcales; family Microbacteriaceae; genus Microbacterium; species Microbacterium sp. B24. The sequence goes on from NZ_BADB01000082.1 coordinate 1,144, forward strand.
TGCGACCCGCCTCTCCATAGCTCGCATCAGCTATCGAAAGTGGAACTCGATGACCCCCAGGCCATCACGATCACCATAGAGCGTGCCGAGGCCGGGAGGCAACGAGAAAGGCGGGACGTTTGCATCTGACGTCCCGCCTTGCGCAGGTCGTCTCGGGAGACGGCTCTGCGATGTGATGGTCCCCAGACCGTTCACCCTCTCACCGTAGCCACCTGCCATCGCCCAGCGACGCAGGTCGCTCGGCGTGCCGTACCCCTTCTCGGCGCGCTTTCTTGGCGCCGTCTTGGAGCGATGCCGACATCATCGGAGAGTGCCTGACCTGCGCGACCTGCCCGATCAGCTTCCCCCGCCGGCTGCACAGTCGCGCGTACCCGAGCCGACCCTGATCTTCTGGGTCACGAAGGCCACGTCGACCGCTCTGGGTGAAGCCGTCTCCGACTACTCCATTCGCATCATGGCTCCCGAGCTCGCGGTTCTTCTCGGCTTCGCCTTCTTCGTCGGCGCCGTCGGCTTCCAGCTCACGCGCCGGCGATACGGCCCAACCGCGTACTGGATGGCCGTCGCCGCCGTCGGTGTGTTCGGCACGATGGCCGCGGATGTGATGCATGTCGCCCTGGGCGTGCCGTACATCCTCACCGCGACGATCGGCGCGGCCGGCCTGGCGGTCGTCTTCGCGGCGTGGCGCCGCTCGGAGGGGACCGTGTCCGTGCACGCGATCACGACGACACGCCGTGAGCTCTTCTACTGGGCGGCCGTCGTCGGAACCTTTGCGCTCGGCACCGCCGTCGGAGACCTGACGGCGGTGGGCCTCGGCATCGGGTACGTCGGCTCTATCGCCCTGTTCACGCTGGCGATCGCAGCGATCGCCGCGGGTTTCCGGTGGGCCCACTGGCCCGCGGTGCCGGCGTTCTGGGCCGCGTACGTCCTCACACGACCGTGGGGGGCCTCCGTCGCCGACGCCCTCGCGAAGCCGGCCGCCGACGGCGGCGCGGGCATCGGATCCGGCTGGGTGGCGCTTGCTCTGGCCCTTCTGATGGTCGTTCTCGTGGCGATGATGGGGCGGCGTGCGGCGACGCTCGCACCCGCCGCAGCCTGAGCGTTAGGCTCGCCGCATGGCCCACCTCGTGCTCACCGTCGTCGGCGACGATCGTGCCGGACTCGTCAGCGCTCTCGCCCGCACCATCGCCGATCACGGCGGCAACTGGGAGCAGAGTGAACTCGCCGAGCTGGCCGGCGCCTTCGCGGGCATCGTGCTCGTCGCGGTGCCCGACGACCAGCAGCGGGCCCTCACGAGCGCCCTCAGCGGCCTCGACGGGCTGCTGCGTGTGACGACGCACGACGCGCCGGCCGCGGCATCCGCCGACGCGCCTCACACCGTCTCGTTCACCGTCCTGGGCAACGACCGCCCGGGCATCGTCCGGGACGTGACCGCCGCCATCGCCGCCCACACGCTCAGCATCGACACGTTCCGCAGCCGCACCCTCGACGCGCCGATGTCCGGGGGCACACTGTTCGAGGCGACCGTCACCGTCAGCCTGCCGGCCGCAGCGGATGCCGAGACGCTCACCTCGGCACTCGAAGCCCTCGCGGGGGAGATCCAGGTCGATCTCACCGTCGCCTGAGCCGAGAGGGCATCTCCGTGAGCGGTCGTCAGTGCAACGCGAGCGGGAGGACGGCGAGCGCGACGGTGACCGGCGCGACGACGAGGCCCCACAGGATGTAGCGCTTCCACGGGACGTCAACCCCGACAGCGTGCAGACGCTCGTGCCACAGGAGTGTGGCCAGCGAGGCCCACGGGGTGATCAAAGGTCCCGCGTTGACGCCGATGAGCAGCGCGGCGAGGCGCACGGGGGAGCCCGCGGCGGACTCGAGAGCGAGGTACGCCGGCAGATTGTTGACCACATTTGCGCCCAGCATGCCGACGCCGGCGACCTGCCAGAGCGACACGAGGTCTTCTCCCGAGCCGGTCGCCGCGGCCAGGAGCAGTCCCGAGCCGAGGGCCTCCGCCGCACCGACGGCGAGGAACAGCCCCGAGGCGAAAACGACCAGCTGCCACGGCACGAGCTCCCAGCGCAGGGCGGTCGGCGACCGCCACGCGAAGACGATCGTGAGCACGACGGCGGCGCCCAATGCCGGCATCCACGGTGCGATGCCGATGACCAGCAGCGGCATCATGACGACGAGGACGACGGCCGAGATCCGCAGGAGCACGGGGTCGGACACCCGGGGCGGACGGGCGGGTGTGAAACGACCCCGCAGATCGCGCCGGTTCGTAAGCCACAGCAGGATCACCGTGACAACGGTTGCGATGATCGCCGACGGTCCCAGCAGACCGAGGAAGCCGAGCGCGTCGAGGTCGCCGAGACGATGGGCGGCGAGCAGGTTGGTGAGGTTGGACACCGGCAGGAACAGCGACGCGGTGTTGGCCAGCCACACCGTCGCGAACGCGAAGGGCATCGGCGACAGGCCGTTGGCGCGCGCGACGGCGACGACCACCGGTGTCAGCAGGACGGCGGTGGTGTCCAGCGACAGGAAGGCGGTCACGACGGCGGCGAACGCGACCACCATGAGCCACAGCACGATCACCCGGCCGCGCGAGAGGCGCGCCAGGCGCGCTGCGGCGGCGTCGAACACACCGGCGCGCGCCGCGAGCTCCGCGACGATCGTCACGGCGACGACGAACAGAAGGATCGGCCACACGCGGTCGCCGATCTCCAGCGCCGCGTCCACCGGCAGAACTCCGAACACGACGGCTGCGCCGCCCAGGAGCAGCAGCACCGCTCCGATCACGGCAAGCATCACGGCATCCATCATGGACCCTCATCGACCAGTCCCGGGCGGCGATAGACTGCACACATGGAACTGAGCCGGATCACCGCCTTCGCGACCGGCGCGCGCACGCCCGGCGTACGAACGATCTGGGCCTGAGCGGGCGGGGCGCACGGCGCCCGAAGCTGAGCATCCCATCCGATCCCTCTTCAGGAGACCTTCCCTTGACCGATGTCTCACCCGCGGCGGACGTGACCTATCCCGCCGACGGCTTCGCCCTGTTCCCCGACCGTTCCGTCGTCGCTCTGCGCGTCAACGGCGACCTGAAGGACCTCTCCACCGTCGTCACGGCCGATGACGCGGTCGAGCCCGTGCTGGTCGACAGCGCCGACGGTCTGTCGATCCTGCGCCACTCGACCGCGCACGTCATGGCCCAGGCCGTGCAGCGCATCAAGCCGCAGTCGAACCTCGGCATCGGCCCGCCGATCACCGACGGCTTCTACTTCGACTTCGGCAACGTCGACCCGTTCACGCCCGAAGACCTCAAGGCCATCAAGAAGGAGATGGAGCGCATCGTCCGCGAGAACCAGCGCTTCGTCCGCCGCGTCGTCGACGAGACCGAGGCACGCGAGCTCATGGCCGGCGAGCCGTTCAAGCTCGAGCTCATCTCGCTCGCCGGTGGTCCGGGCTCGGGGGCCAACGCCGCCGAGGGCGCCTCCGCAGAGATCGGCGCCGGCGAGCTCACGGTCTACGAGAACGTGAACCGCGAGGGCGAGGTGGTCTGGCGCGACCTCTGCCGCGGGCCCCACGTTCCCGGCACCCGCTACGTCGCGAACGGATGGGACCTCACCCGAGTGGCCGGCGCGTACTGGCGCGGCAGCGAGAAGAACCCGCAGCTGCAGCGCATCTACGGCACCGCGTGGCCCACCAAGGACGAGCTGCGCGCCTACCAGCAGCGCCTCGAGGAGGCCGCCAAGCGCGACCACCGCAAGCTGGGCAAGGAACTCGATCTCTTCTCGTTCCCCGACGAGATCGGCCCCGGCCTCAGCGTGTTCCACCCCAAGGGCGGCATCATCCGCTACGAGATCGAGCGCTACATGCGCGAGCGCCTGCTCGCCAGCGGCTACGAGGTCGTGAACACCCCGCACATCACCAAGGGCGACCTGTTCATGACCAGCGGTCACCTGCAGTGGTACGCCGACGGCATGTACCCGCCCATGGTGCTCGACGAGGTCGTGGATGCCGACGGTCACGTCAGCCGCGAGGGCCAGGAGTACTACCTGAAGCCCATGAACTGCCCGTTCCACAACCTCATCTTCCGTTCGCGCGGACGCTCCTACCGTGAGCTGCCGCTGCGCCTGAGCGAGTTCGGATCCGTCTACCGCTACGAGAAGAGCGGCACCCTCTCCGGCCTCACGCGCGTGCGCGGGATGACCCAGGACGACACCCACATCTACGTCACGGCCGACCAGGTCAAGGGCGAGCTCACCCACAGCCTCGACTTCGTGCTGCAGACGCTGCGCGACTACGGCCTCAACGACTTCTACCTCGAGCTCTCGACGAAGGAAGACAGCAACCCGAAGTTCATCGGGGCCGACGAGCTCTGGACCGAGGCGACCGAGACGCTGCGCGAGGTGGCCGAGGCCTCCGGTCTCGAACTCGTGCCCGACCCGGGCGGCGCGGCCTTCTACGGACCGAAGATCTCGGTGCAGGCGCGCGACGCGATCGGGCGCACCTGGCAGATGTCGACCATCCAGCTCGACTTCAACCAGCCCGAGCGCTTCGAGCTCGAGTACACCGGCCCCGACGGCGAGAAGCACCGCCCGGTGATGATCCACCGCGCACTGCTCGGCTCGGTCGAGCGGTTCTTCGCGATCCTGCTGGAGCACTACGCCGGGGCCTTCCCCGTGTGGCTCGCACCCGTGCAGGTCGTCGGCATCCCCGTCGCGGACGACTTCGCGCCCTACCTCGACGAGATCGTCGCGCGGCTGCGCGCCGCCGGCTGCGGC
>NZ_BADB01000081.1:0-7444 GCF_000333415.1 Microbacterium sp. B24
CCTAATGACGCCGGGTCCGTGGCGGGGTCACACACGGTCTGACGGACTATCGGGCTCGCTTAGGCAGCGAGGGCGAAGTCAGTGCGCTTGGATTCGGCACTTATAGGTTCGCAGAGATCGTTAACGAGATAACCCTGCATCCTCGGCCCGCTTCTCGCAGATTCACAGACGCTGTCGAAACCGATCAGCCCCGTGTGCGTCACGGCGACGTGCCGTGCGGCGAATGAGCCACTGTCACGCTGTGGAGGTCTTCCATCGTCGTCTGCGGGCGACGGCCCTCGTCCTCCGTGGCCAGGCCCCAGCTTCCCTCGGCATCCTTCACGGCGACGGGAACCAGATCGGGCTGAAACTTGCCGGCCTCGTAGGCGGCCTGCGCCTTGTGCTGGCTGAGCATGCCGAAACGGTCGGAGCGCTCCTTGGTCAGCTGCGGGAACCGGTCGAAGATGCGCTCGGCGGTCACGCCCATGTTCAGCGCACCCGGATCGACCATCTTCTCGGCCACGAACCGGGGATTCGGGTCGGCGTTCCCGCCAATGGGGTAGTGGCCCATGTGCTCGACGCCGCCGGCGAGGGCGACGTCGTACATGCCGGCGCTGATCGAGGCCCCCATCATGGCGACACTCGTCATGGCACCGGCGCACATCCGATCGATCGCGAACCCGGGCACGGTCTGCGGCAGGCCGGCGAGGATGGCCACCGAGCGCCCGAGCGTCAGGCCCTGCTCTCCGGTCTGGCTGGTCGCGGCGATGGCGACGTCGTCGACGCGAGCGGCGGGAACAGCGGTGTTCCGGGCCATGAGTCCGATCGTCGCCTTGACCGCGAGGTCATCCGCGCGGGTGTTCCAGTACATGCCCTTCTCGCCGGCGCGACCGAACGGGGTGCGCATTCCATCGACGAAGTAGACGTCCGAGAGCTCGGCCACACTGCCTCCAAGGGTTGAGATTCAGTCCAGCGTACGATGAAACTCAGTCTCACAGAAACGCTTGGATCGATTCTACGACGCGAGGTCGGACGCAGCCTCGGCTGTCTGCACGGATTCGACAAAGGCGCCGGCGATCACCGCCGCCGTGGCCTCGATCTGCCAGGGCCGGGCGCCGTGGGCCGCGAGCGCGTGACCGATGGATGCCGGGTCGATCTCGGCCGGGGGAGCCCATGCGACACGACGCAACGTGTCGGGGGTCAGGAGATTCTCGGTCGGCATCCGCAGCTCGACAGCGAGCTGTTCGACGAGCGGGCGCGCCGCCTTCAGTCGGAGGTCGGCTGCCGGGTTGCGCTCCGCCCACGCGCGCGGGGGCGGCATCCCGTCGCCGGACGCGCGCTCGGCGGGCAGCGCGGGATCGGCGCGGCCCGCCTCGATCGCGGCCCACCAACGGTCGAGCTGACTGCGGCTCGCTCGGCCGGTGAAGTCCTTGACGCGGGCGAGGTCCTGCTTGGTCTTGGGGTCGGCGATGACGACGGCCACCAGCGCCCGATCCGGGACGAGCCGACCGGGCGAAGTGTCCTGCTCGCGCGCGTACTCCTCCCGCGCGATCCACAGGGCCCGAGCGACGGCGAGGGCGCGGCGACCGCGCACGGTGTGCAAACCGCTGAGGCGTCGCCAGGGCTCCTCGCGAGCGGGCTTGACGGGCCGCGTGCGCACCGTCTCGAACTCCTGAGCCGCGATATCGGTCTTTCCCTGCTCCTCGAGCTCGTCGCGCAGCACGTCGAAGACGTCGACGAGGTGCAGCACGTCCAGCGCGGCGTACTCGAGCCAGGGCTGCGGAAGCGGACGGGTCGACCAGTCCGCCGCCGAATGCGCCTTCGCGAGGGTGATCCCCAGGGCGTCCTCGACGACGGCGCCGAGGCCGACCCGCTCATGCCCGAGCAGACGTGCAGCGAGTTCGGTGTCGAAGATCTGCGGCGGCTCGAGGTGCTCTTCGCGCAGCGACGGGAGGTCCTGGCTCGCGGCGTGGAGGATCCAGGTGATGCCACCGATCGCATCCTGCAACGGCGACAGATCGCCCACCGCCGGCGGGTCGATGAGGAAGACGCCGGCGTCGCGCCGGTACACCTGGATGAGGTACGCCCGCTGGGAGTATCGGAAGCCGGATGCACGCTCCACGTCGACGGCGACGGGGCCGGTGCCCGCGGCGAGCGCGGTGGCGGCGGCGGCGAGCCCGGCGGCATCCGTGATGACGTCGTACTCAGCCACGCGTTCCCCTTCCTGATGCACCCCGCTGCGAACCGAACACGGCGATGCCCTCTGATCCCGGCGGCAGACCCGCCAGCATGCACACGAGCTCCGCCCACGCCTCCACGTGGGCGCTCAGGTCGCCCGCGGGCGTCCAGGACGACCGCAACTCGATCTGCGCCCCGTCACCCTCCTCGGCGAGCGAGCCGAACCCCTTCGACAGGGTCTTGGTCGCCGTTCCGGACTCTGCATGGAAGGCCGCGCCGCGCGTCTGAAGCGCATCGACGAGCCATGACCAGGCGACGTCCGCGAGCAACGGGTCGACGCCGATCTCGGGTTCGAGCGGAGCTTGCGCAAAACACACGATACGCCACGGACCGCCCCAGGAGTCCGGTTCGGCCGGGTCGTGCATGAGGACGAAGCGCCCGGTTCCATACGGCGAGTCCAGCCCGTCCGCATCCGGACGGACGTCTCCCGCGAAGGCGATCGCCTCCGGGGCGAGGCTCGTCGGGGCGGCGATCTCACGCACGGAGAAGTCGGACCGGAAGGTCAGGGACCGCAGCTGTTCTGCGGCGCGCGCGAAGGCCGGTGTCTCAGCGGCGGGACGGGTGTCATCCACGGTCACAGACTAGGATGGGCCCACGATGAAGGCACCCAGGCGCGCCGCCCTCGGCGCCTCACGAATCGGCGCTCCGGCCACCCTGCGGATGCTTGCCCTCGCCCTTGCGGCGGCGTTGTTGGCAACGGCCGCGATGGCATTCGCCGTCGCCCTGCGCATGGCCCGACGCGTGGTGACGCCCTCACGGCGCGTGCCCGACACGCGCATCGTCGACATCGACGTGCCCGCCCAGACCATCACGCTGGCGCGCACGCCCGACACGGTGCTGCCGGGGCGCTACGGCCTGTTCACGACCGGCTCCGCCGACTATCTCAAAGTGGGCTCTGTGCTGGCCAGCGACGGCGAGACCGTCAAGCGGAAGCTCCTCACGCAGGTCGGCGGCGAATCGAGCCTCGCCGCCGATGCGGCGTTCAGCGGCTGGTATTACGAACGGCCGGAAGAGCTCCATCTGCCTTTCACGCACGAGCACGTGCCTGCCGCGATCGGCGCCTGCCCGGCCTGGCTGTTCCCGGCCGAGCCGCGGAGCGACGCGGACCACGAGACCTGGGTCATCCAGATCCACGGTCGTGGCACGACGCGAGCCGAATGCCTGCGCGCAGTGCCGGTGTTCCACGCCCTGGGCATCACGTCGCTCGTCGTGTCGTACCGCAACGACGGTGAGGCTCCGCGCAGCCGTGCCGGAGCCTACGCGCTCGGCGCCACCGAGTGGCGCGACGTCGATGCCGCCGTCAGCTGGGCCCTGCGCCATGGTGCCCGCCGCATCGTGCTGATGGGCTGGTCGATGGGGGGCGCGATCGCCCTACAGACGTCGCTCGGCTCCGCGCACCGCGAGCAGATCGAAGGAGTCATCCTCGATTCACCCGTCGTCGACTGGCGCACCGTCCTCACCTACCAGGCCCGGGCGCTGCACGTGCCCACACCGGTGACCGATCTGGCGATGGGGGCGCTCCGCACCGGATGGGCGGCTCCCGCCATCGGCGCCGACGGACCCATTCCGCTCGACCGGCTCGACATCGTGGCGCGCGCCGCCGAACTGCGCCACCCCGTCCTGATCCTGCACAGCGACGATGACGGATTCGTTCCGTCGAGCGCATCGCATCGTCTGGCCGATGCGCGACCCGATCTCGTCGAGTTGCAGGTGTTCCGCACCGCCAGACACACCAAGCTCTGGAACTACGACCAGCAGCGCTGGACCGACGCGATCGGCGATTGGCTGCGCGCACACGACCTGGTGGGCGCACCGGCGGTCGACGAGGGAGAACGATGACATCCACCGACTCCGGCACGATTCGCCTCGTCGATCGTCAGCCGGCGGTGTCCGGCGCAGAGATGGTCGCCGCACTCGTGCCGCCGCCGCAGTTCGACGGCGCGACCTTCGACACGTATCGCGCCGATCCGTCTTTTCCTTCGCAGCAGGAGGCCAAGGAACGGCTCATCGCGTTCAGCCTCGGCGGGGGTCCGGCTGAGCGCGGCGGACTCTTCCGCCGCGCGAAGAAGGTGCCGGAGATGAAGCCGGGCGTGTATCTCGACGGCGGGTTCGGCGTCGGCAAGACCCATCTGCTCGCGGCCATCTATCACGCGATGCCGGCGCGACGGAAGTACTTCGGATCGTTCATCGAGTACACCGCGTTGGTCGGGGCACTCGGGTACCAGAAGACGGTCGAGCTCTTCCGCGGAGCGGACCTGCTGTGCATCGACGAGTTCGAGCTCGACGACCCGGGTGACACCATGGTGATGACCCGACTGCTGGGGGAGCTGGTCCCCACCGGAACGCGGCTCGCGGCGACATCGAACACCCCGCCCAATGCGCTCGGCGAAGGGCGATTCGCCGCGCAGGACTTCCTCCGCGAGATCCACGCCATGGCATCGAGCTTCGAGACCATCCGCATCGACGGCACCGACTACCGTCAGCGCGCCCTCGATGGGCACGCCGAGGTGTGCGACGACGCCGCCTACCGCGCGGCGATCGATGGCGCCGCGGCATCCGGTGTCGTCTCGGACGACGCGTTCGCCGAACTGATCCGCCATCTCGCGACCGTGCACCCTTCGCGCTACGTGCGCCTGATCGAGAACCTGTCGATGATCGGCCTGCGTGACGTGATCACTCTTCAGGACCAGTCCGCCGCACTGCGCTTCGTCGCCTTCGTGGACCGGGCATACGATGCGCAGATCCCGGTGCGCGCGACCGGTCGCCCCCTCGACGAGGTCTTCGGCGAAGAGATGCTCGCGGGCGGCTATCGCAAGAAATACCTGCGCGCGATCTCGCGCCTCAACGCGCTCACGCATTCCTGATCGCCCTCAGCGGCGAAGCCCGCCACCCCGAAACGTGATGTTTACCTGGACGCGGCGCGCGTAACCAACGCGAAACACGACGCGGATACCGGCGGTAACCGCGTACCGCAACACTGAGTGCGCTGGGACGCCCCGACCCCGAAACCGCGGCGACCCGGTCCGAGTTACACAACACATCAGTGAGGACCTTCATGGACAGCGGAAATCTCGCTTGGTATATCGCCGCTACGGCTCTCGTGCTCTTTATGACGCCGGGCGTGGCTTTCTTCTACGGCGGCCTCGTCAAGGCGAAGAGCGTCATCAGCATGATGATGATGAGCTTCGGCGCGATGGGTCTCGTCGCGGTGCTCTGGATCCTCTACGGATACAACATGCAGACCGCCGACTGGTGGGGCGGCATCCTGGGCAACCCCTTCTCCGACTTCGGCCTCGGCGCGATGGCGACCGGTGAGAACGCGACCGTGAACCTCACGGCCGTCGCCTACGGCGCCACCTTCGCGATCATCACCGTGGCCCTCATCTCCGGCGCCATCGCCGACCGCGCCCGCTTCGGCTCGTGGATGATCTTCGCGTTCTTCTTCGCGACGATCGACTACTTCGCCGTCGCCGGCTGGGTGTGGAACACCAACGGCTGGATCTTCAACCTCGGAACCACCCTGGGCTTCTCGACCGAGGTGATCGACTACGCCGGTGGAACCGCTGTCCACATCAACGCCGGTGCAGCCGCGCTCGCTCTCGCCCTGGTGCTCGGCAAGCGCGTCGGCTTCCAGAAGGGCATCCACAAGCCGCACAACGTGCCGCTCGTGATGCTGGGAGCAGCGATCCTGTGGTTCGGCTGGTTCGGCTTCAACGCCGGCGCCGCTGCCTTCTACGCCGCCCCCGAGGGCACGAGCGGTGACATCCTCTCCGGCATCGCCGGCGTCGGCTCGCCCGCCGGCCTCATCGTGCTGAACACGCTGGGCGCCACCGCGGCGGCCATCCTCGGTTGGGCGATCGTCGAGAAGCTCAAGGACGGCAAGCCGACCGCCGTCGGCGCCGCCTCGGGTGCCGTCGCCGGCCTCGTCGCCATCACGCCCTCCTGCGCCAACCTGGCGCCGGGCTGGTCGCTGCTGCTCGGCATCATCGCCGGTGCGGTCTGCGCCCTCGCGGTCGAGCTCAAGTGGCGTCTCGGCTTCGACGACTCGCTCGACGTCGTGGGTGTCCACCTCGTCGGCGGTCTGATCGGAACGCTCTACCTCGGCTTCTTCGCCACGGGCACGGGCCTGTTCCTCGGCGGCAACGCCGAACAGCTGATCCTCCAGGCGATCGCCGCCGTCACGGTGCTGGTGTTCTCCTTCGTGGTCGCCTACGTGCTGGGCTTCATCATCGAGAAGACGATCGGCTTCCGCGTGAAGAACGAGGACGAGATCGCCGGCATCGACACCGTCGTGCACGGTGAAGAGGGCTACGCGCTCGTCGACTGACTCGCATCCATCGAAGGGGCGTCGGATCTCACGGTCCGGCGCCCCTTCGCCGTGCGAAGACGTGCGACAGCGGTTGGTAGCGTGAAGCCATGGCATCTCGCGACGGCCGCGGCCCCCTGACGTCCCTCGTTCGGGGGATCCTCGGCCTCCTCGGTGGCCGCTCACGCTCCTCGGCGCAGGCGAAGAGTCCCCGGTCGCGCCCCACCACCACACCCGCGCTCAGTCCCGGTCAGGGCGGGCAGACGGCGACCCGCGAGGTCCGCCCACCGGCGCGGGGCAGGCTGACGATCACATACGCCCCGCAGCGCGACGGTGCTCCCGATGCCGGCGAGATCGTGTGGACCTGGGTGCCATACGAGGAGAACGACGGGCGCGGCAAGGACCGCCCCGTACTGGTGATCGGCCACGACGGGGCCGACCGTGTGTTCGCGGTTCGTTTGACCAGCAAGGCGCACGACGGCGACCGCGACTACCTCTCCATCGGCACCGGGCCGTGGGACTCGCAGGGGCGCCCCTCGTGGGTCGACATCGAGCAGCTGTACAGCGTGCACGTGCGAGGGATGCGGCGCGAGGCCGCAGCGCTGGATCGCCGACGGTTCGCCGCCGTCGCCGGGGCTCTGCAAGGGCGCTACGGCTGGCTGAACGAGGTCTGAGGCGGCGGGGGCTTCGGGGGCTAGTCCGAAGCGCGCTGGAGCGCAGGGGCGAAGATGATGATCGCGGCGCCGAGCAGGGCCACAGCCGAGCCCACATAGTCCCACAGCGTGGGTTTGAAGCCGTCGATCACGATTCCCCATGCGAGCGAGCCCGCGACGAAGACACCGCCGTACGCGGCCAGCACACGGCCGAAGTGCGCGTCGGGCTGGAAAGCCGCGACGAACCCGTAGCCCCCGAGGGCGATCA
>NZ_BADB01000080.1:0-1157 GCF_000333415.1 Microbacterium sp. B24
AAGTCGCAGTCGGCGTACAGGCTCTGTTCGGTCGTGCCCGTCACGAGCGCGCGGAGCTGTTTCGCGGCGTCGGCGTCGAGGCGACCCTCGCTTTCGAGCTTGCCGATCTCGTCGTGGATGTAGGCGACGCCCTNGTCGACGCGGGCCTGGTCGAGGTCGGTGATGAGCACCGGCACCCTGGAGCTTGCGCACGAACAGCAGCGCGAACTGGCTCGCCATGAGTCCCGCGCCGATGATGCCGACTTTCGTGACCTTCTTCGCGAGGGTCTTGTCGGGAGCGCCGACGGGCCGCTTGGCCCGCTTCTGCACGAGATCGAACGCGTACATGGATGCCGCGAACTGGTCGCCCGTGACGAGATCGGCCAGGGCCTCGTCTTCGCGCGCGAAGCCCTCGGCCTTCGTTCCGCCCTTCGCCTTGTCGAGCAGCTCGAGTGCGGCGTAGGGGGAGCGGGGCACCGTGCCGATCTTGGATTCGAGCATGCCGCGCGCGACCTTGATCGCGATGGGCCACTTGGTGAGGCGCTCGATCTTGCCCGGCTCGTTCTTTCGCTCGACCTTGACGGCCCCCGTCAGGACCCCGTCGGCCCAGGCGAGCGAGCTCTCGAGGTAGGTCGCAGCAGGGAAGATCGCGTCGAAGATGCCGTAGTCGTACGCCTGCTGCGGCTTCAGCATGCGGTTCTGCTTCAGGGGGTTGCTGATGACGACCTCGAGGGCGTTCTCGATGCCGATGAGGTTCGGCAGCAGGTACGCGCCGCCCCAGCCGGGGATGATCCCCAGGAACACCTCGGGCAGGGCGATCGCGGCTGCGGAGGCGTCGACCGTGCGGTACGTCGAGTTCAGCGCGATCTCCAGCCCCCCGCCGAGGGCGAGACCGTTGACGAAGGCGAAGGAGGGCACTCCGAGCTCGCCGAGCGACCCGAGCACCTTGTGCCCGAGCTGCGCGACCAGACGGGCGTTGTCCTTGGAGCCGACCCGTGTGATGTCGGAGAGGTCCGCGCCGGCGGCGAGGATGTACTGCTTGCCCGTGATGCCCACGGCCTGGATCTCGCCGGCCCCCGCACGGGCCTTGAGGCTCGCCAGCGTCGCCCCGAGCTCGGTCAGTGTGGCCGGACCGAGCGTGTTGGGCCGCGTGTGGTCCCGACCGTTGTCGAGCGTGA
>NZ_BADB01000079.1:0-129 GCF_000333415.1 Microbacterium sp. B24
ATTCGAGCTCGGTCCCGGGGATCCTCTAGAGTCGACAGCGCCCGCGTCGCATGGATGGCGGCGGCGACGCTGACGGGCAATGCGTCCTCGGTGCACGGTGCCGGACAGGCCGCACGACGACTGCTGGAG
>NZ_BADB01000078.1:0-959 GCF_000333415.1 Microbacterium sp. B24
GATTCGAGCTCGGTACCGGGGATCCTCTAGAGTCCGCGACTACACCGCGACGCGAACGTTCCGGGAGCGCGTGCTGCACGACGACACGGGCGCGGGGACCACCGGCGTCGACGACGAGTATGCGCAGCGCTACTTCGCCGACCTCGGCGCCGAGATCATGGGCGCGGGCATGTTCGGCCTGCACGACCACGGCGACGACCCCGACTGGCGGGGATGGTGGGGGGACGAGCCGCCGTTCCGCGTGCCCGTGTTCGTGCTCACCCACACGCCGCGGCCGTCCATCGAGATGGCCAACGGCACGAGCTTCCGCTTCATCGATGCGTCAGCCGAGGATGCCCTCGCCCAGGCGCGCGCCGTCGCCGCCGGGGGTGACATCCGTATCGGCGGGGGCGCCAGGACGGCGCGCTCCTTCCTCGATGCCGGCCTGGTCGACGAGCTGCACGTCGCTGTCGTGCCCATCATCCTGGGGCGCGGCATCCGCCTCTGGGACGACCTGCGCGGCCTGGAGAACGGGTACGAGGTGCGCGCCGAGGCAGCCGAAAGCGGCGTGACCCACCTCACGTTCCGCCGCTGAGGCATCGGGAAGGCAGCCGCGGATGCGCCGGGCGATCGCCGTCATCGCACTGCTCGCGATCGTGGCGAGCCTCACCGCGTGCGCCGGCTCTCGGTTCGACCCGCCTGCGCTCTCCACGGCCGGCGTCAGCGCCCCCGGAAGCTCGGAGCATCGCCTCACCGTCGGCGGCCACGACCGGTCGTATCGGCTGTACGTGCCCGCTCACCTCTCCGCGCCGGCGGCACTCGTCGTGATGCTGCACGGTGGCTACGGGTCGGCGCAGCAGGCCGAGGCGTCGTACGGGGTGGGACCGGATCGCCGACGAGCACGGCGTCGTCATCCTCTACCCCGAACGGGCGATGGCCGGNCCTGAAACGCANGTGGGGGATGCTGCGGGCGGCCCGCC
>NZ_BADB01000077.1:0-1977 GCF_000333415.1 Microbacterium sp. B24
AGCTCGGTCCCGGGGATCCTCTAGAGTCTGTGAGAGGTGTCCTTTCGGCAGCGCGGGCGTGCGCGTGTGCTGTGCGCAGCGGCCCGCGGACTCGGGTGCGCGTTACAGCCTAGGCTTTGCGGCGGTCGGTGCGGTCATCGGTCTTCGCTGGGGTGACACCGAGCGTCATGCGACCGGTCGACTCAGCCGCGCGCGACCTGTGCGATGAGGCGGGCCAGTTCCACCGGCTGCTCCTCCTGCACGTTGTGGCCCGAGTCGACCTCGACGACGGATGCCGTCGGGAGGCGGTGCTGGAAGTCGTCGGCATCCGCGGGCGTCACGAACCCGCGACGTCCGCGCACGAGCGTGATCGGAGCGGTGGTGGCGGCGAGATGGTCCCATCCCTCGGTGGTGAGGGCACCGCGGATCGCGTGTCGTTGTGCCTGCGCGCTCGCCGCGGCATCCGCGTCGCCGGCCATCGCGTTGGCGAGGTGCGCGAAGTGGTGCTTCCACTCGACGCGGCCGTCCGCGCGCACGCGCGAGTTGAGGGTGACGCCGCGCGTCGCAGCCCCACGGGATCCGCCGAGGCCGAACGAGAGCGCCCGTTCGACGAGCTCGTCGCGGCTGGCCCAGTCGGTGGGGCCGGCGAAGAAAGAGGCGATCTGTGCGGCATCGCCGTCCGGGTCGATGCCGGGGGTGATGTCGACGACGATCAGCTCGCGCACCAGCTCCGGGTGCGCGGCGGCGAGCGCGGCTGCTGTCAGGCCCCCGAGCGATTGGCCGACGAGCACCTGCGGCGTGTCCCGCGTCCACGCGGCGACAGCGGGCGCGATGTCGGCCGCGAGGACGCCTCCGGTGTACGCGGCATCCGCCCGCCATGACGAGTCGCCGTGACCTGGGAGGTCGACGGCGAGGGCGGGGACGCCGAGGGCGAGCACCGTCGTATCCCAGGTGTGGGCATTGAGGCCCGCGCCGTGCAGCAGCGTCACCTGCGGGGCCGTGAAGGCGGCGGTGACCGGGTCCCCGTACTGCAGAGCGCTGACGGCACGGCCGTCGTCGAGGAGGTGCGTGAGACGGCGCACGGGCGGGACGGCGTCGATGCCGAGCTCGGCCGCTTGGTCGGCGAGGAAGGAGAACTCATCCATCCGGCCATTGTGCCTCGATCCGCGCTCGCAGCGGTCGTCGTCTACCCGTCCTAGGCTGATCGCATGAGCACCGAGCGTCGCGTCCACCTGTCCCGGTCGGCCCGTCCCGCGTATGACGCCCTCGAGGCGTTCTCCCAGACGGTCGGCACGATCGCCGCCGAGGCGGGCATCGATGCGCGGTTGCGTGAGCTGGTGCTCATCCACGCCTCGCAGCTCAACGGCTGCGCCTACTGCGTGCGCGTGCACGTCGACCGTGCCGCTGCCGCGGGGCTCGGGGTCGACGAGATCGCCCAGCTCGCCACCTGGCGGGAGTCGGGCGTGTTCTCGGCCCGCGAGCGGGCGGCACTCGAACTGGCGGAGTGCTACGTGTTCATCCACGAGGGCGGCGTACCCGACGAGGTCTACGATCGCGTCGGCGGCATCCTCTCCGAGCAGGAGTACGTCGCGATCAGCTGGCTGCTGGTGTCGATCAACGCCTTCAACCGCATCACGATCGCCGGCAAGTACCCCGTCCCGCCGCGCGCGGTCCGGAGCGGTGCGGGAGACGATCCGGCGTGAGCATCGTCTCCGGCGCCCTGAACTTCCGCGACGTCGGCGGCCTCCCGGCGAGCGGCAGCGTGACGCGAGCCGGAGTGCTGTTCCGTTCCGGCAATCTCGCCGGGCTGGACGATGCCGGACGCGACGCGCTCGTCGCTCTCGGCATCCGTCGCGTGGTCGACCTCCGCGCCGACGATGAGGTCGCCGTCGAACCCAGCCGCGTCCGCGGTCTGGACCTCGAGACGATCCGGATCCCCCTCTTCCTCGGCTCCGTCGCTTCCTTCTTCGTCGAGGATCGCTCACTCGCCGACGTCTA
>NZ_BADB01000076.1:0-1234 GCF_000333415.1 Microbacterium sp. B24
AGCTCGGTCCCGGGGATCCTCTAGAGTCGAGGTCTGCTCGTCGGTCGCGCTGAGCGACTGCTGGTAGAGCTTCTGCACCTCCGGGTTGTTGTAGGTGAAGTAGTAGTTGGGGTTCGCCCAGTTCTCGAAGTCACGGGCCTCGGTGTGCAGCACGAAACTGAGGTCGTAGTTCTTGTTGATGTAGACGTCGTTGAGCCACGTCGGGAATTCGACGGCCTTCACCTTCAGGGTGATGCCCACGTCGTTGAGGTTCGACACGAGGATCTGAGACACGGTCGTGCCGTAGAACGACGGGATCGTGAGCGTCAGCGTGAGGTCCGTCACCCCGGCGTCGGCCAGGAGCTTCTTCGCGGCCGCCGGGTCGAACGGGGCGGTGGACGACAGGTCCTCGTAACCGGGGTCGAGCTCGGGAATCGGACCGTACAGCGTCTGGCCGGCCCCGAGAGCCTTGACGATCGCGTTGTGGTCGATGGCCTGACGGATCGCCTGGCGCACCCGCTTGTCGGACAGGGGCGCCTTCGTCGAGTTCATCGCGAGCGTGCCCTTGTCGGTGGACTTGCCGAGCACAAGTGTGAAGTCACCGTTCGCCTCGATCTGATCCTTGAGGTTGGCATCGAACCCCGTGACGACGTCGAGCTCGTGAGCGAGGGCACCGTTGAGTGCCGCCTGGTTGTCGGGGATGTAGCTGAACACCACCTCCTTGACCTTGGCCTTGTCGCCCCAGTACGCGTCGTTGCGGTCGAAGGTGATCGAGTCGCCCTGCTTCCAGCTGGTCAGCTTGTACGGCCCGGTGCCGTTCGCCTTCGTCTTGCGATCGGTGGGGTCGTCCTTCTTGAGGACGAGACCTGCCCGGCCGGTGAGGTTCCACAGCAGGCTGGAGTCGGGCTGGCTCAGCGTGAGCACGACGTCCTTGCCGTTCGCGGCGATGCTCTGCACGCGGGTGAGGCGGTCGGAGTCGCTGTACGACGCATTGGACTTGACCTGTTCCAGCGACCAGACGACGTCATCGACGGTGAGCGGGGAGCCATCGTGGAAGGTGACGCCGTCGCGGAGCGTGAACGTGTAGGTGAGGCCGTCGGACGAGATCTTGTAGTCGCTGGCCAGCTCCGGCTCGATCTTCTGATCGGGCGTGCGCGAGACGAGGCCCTGGTAGACGTTGTCGATCAGGATCTGGTCCAGGGCGGCGCCGGCGGTCTCACGGATGTCGAGGTTGCTCGGCTCGGAGACGAGACGA
>NZ_BADB01000075.1:0-5091 GCF_000333415.1 Microbacterium sp. B24
ATGCCCTGCGTGCCGATGTAGATCCACGATCCCGCGGTCATCTGTCCGTACATCGTGAGTCCCAGCTGCTCGAGCCGGCGGAACTCGGGCCACGTCGCCCAGTCACCGACCAGGTTCGCGTTCGCGATGAGCACGCGCGGGGCCCACTCGTGCGTGCGGAAGACGCCGACGGGCTTTCCGGACTGCACCAGCAGTGTCTCGTCGGGCTCGAGCTCGTCGAGAGTGCGGACGATGGCGTCGTAGGCCTCCCACGACCGCGCCGCCCGACCCGTGCCGCCGTAGACGACGAGGTCTTCGGGGTGTTCGGCGACCTCGGGATCGAGGTTGTTCATCAGCATCCGCTTCGCGGCTTCGGCGCCCCAGCTCTTCGCGGTGCGCTCGCCCCCACGCGGGGCGCGGACGGGGCCGCGGCTCGACGCCGCCCGGTTCACAACTCCGGAGTTCTGGGCGTCAACGGGTGATGTCATCGTGATCTCCTTCGATCAGGGACGGTTGTCCGGAGTAGTGAACGCAGCGTCGGCGACCGCGCCCGACAGGACGAGAGCGGTGGCCGCTTCCAGGTCGGGGCTGACGAATCGGTCGGGTCCTGGACCGGCGATGCCCGCGGCCCGCACCGCGGCCCGCACGGCGCCGGTGGCGGGACCCGGTTGCAGCGGTGCCCGCAGGTCGAGGGCTCGGCATCCGGTGACGAGCTCGATCGCGAGCACCCGGGCGAGTCCGTCGACGGCGCGGCGCAGCTTGCGTGCGGCGGCCCATCCCATCGACACGTGGTCTTCCTGCATCGCCGACGAGGGGATGGAGTCGACGGATGCCGGAACCGCCAGACGCTTGAGCTCCGACACGATCCCCGCGGCCGCGTACTGCGCGATCATGAGGCCCGAATCGACGCCGACCTCGTCGGCGAGGAACGGCGGCAGGCCGTGACTGCGGGTGCGATCGAGTGCCCGGTCGGTGCGGCGTTCGGCGATCGAGGCGAGGTCGGCGACNGCGATCGCGAGGAAGTCGAGCACGTACGCGACCGGGGCGCCGTGGAAGTTGCCGTTGGATTCGACGCGCCCGTCGCCGGTGACGACCGGGTTGTCGACGGCGGAGGCGAGCTCCCGCTCGGCGATCGTGCGGGCGTGCGCGACGGTGTCGCGCGCGGCACCGTGCACCTGCGGGGAGCACCGCAGTGAGTAGGCGTCCTGCACGCGCGTGCACACGGCCGGATCGCGGTGACTCGCGACGAGGGGCGAATCGGCGAGCAGGGCGCGCAGGTTCGCGGCCGAGGCGGCCTGTCCGCTCTGCGGACGCAGCGCCATCAGGTCGGCGGCGAACACCGCGTCGGTGCCGAGCTGGCTCTCGATCGAGAGGGCGGCGGTGATGTCGGCGACAGTGAGCAGGTTGTCGAGGTCCGAGAGGGCCAGAGCGAGCATGCCGAGCATGCCGTCGGTGCCGTTGATGAGCGCGAGCCCCTCCTTCTCTTCGAGCACGAGCGGGGCGATGCCGGCGGCGGCGAGGGCGTCGGATGCCGGGACGAGCAGACCCTCGGCATCGCGCACCTCCCCCTCGCCGAGCGCCGCCAGCGCGAGGTGCGAGAGCGGGGCGAGGTCGCCCGAGCACCCGAGCGAGCCGTACTCCCGCACGATCGGGGTGATCCCGGCGTTCAGCATGGCCGCGTAGGTCTCGACGACGACCGGGCGGACGCCCGTGTGCCCGGTCGCGAGGGTCTGCAGGCGCAGCAGGTGCAGCGCGCGCACGACGTCGCGTTCCACCTCCGCACCGGTACCGGCCGCGTGGGAGCGGATGAGGCTCGCCTGCAGCTGGCGACGCCGCTCGGGCGCGATGAACGTCGTCGCGAGCGCCCCGAAGCCGGTCGAGATGCCGTAGTGCGGCTCGGGGTCGTCGGCGAGCCGTTCGATGAGCTCTCGCGCCTGGCCGATCCGCGTCCACGCGTCGGCGGCGATCTCGACCGTCGCGCCGTCGCGGGCCACGGCGACGACCTCGGCGGGAGTGAGGGGGCGCGCGCCGATGAGGACGTGATCGGCGATTGTCGAGGCGGCAACGGTGGTCATGCCTCGATTCCACCCCGGCTGTGCCCGCGCCGCCACACGGGCGTGGCATTGTGTGTCTGTGATACCAGACAATCTCGGCGATGCGGATGCGCCGCCGAAGGCGGTGCAGGTCCCGGCCGCGGACCAGACCCTGCGGATCCTCGCCTATCTCGCACGCCAGCGCGGACCGGTCGCCGCCCGGACGATCTCCGAAGGCCTCGCCATCCCCCGCTCGAGCGTGTACCACCTGCTGACCGCGATGGCGACGCACGGTTTCGTGGTGCATCTTCCGCACGACCGGCGCTGGGGGCTGGGCACGGCCGCGTTCGAGCTGGCCGGCGGCTACGCCCGTCAGCAGCCTCTTGCGCGTCTGGGCCGTCCCCTCGTCGCCGCCCTCTCCGACCGCCTCGGCGAGAGCACGCATGTGGCGGTGATGACCGGCCGCGATGTGCTGTACATCGTCGAGGAGCGCGCTCCGCGGCGCCCTGCGCTCGTCACGGACGTGGGTGTGCGGCTGCCGGCTCACCTCACGGCGACGGGACGAGCGATGCTCGCCGCTCTGCCGCGCGAGCAGGTGCGCGCGCTCTACCCGGATGCCGCGGCCTTCGCCGACCGCACGGGTCGCGGGCCGAGGCGCCCGACCGAGCTTCGCGAGCTGCTGCGTCAGACACGCGCCGCGGGCTTCGCGGGTGAAGACGGCGAGGTGACCCTCGGCTTCCGTTCGGTGGCGGTCGCCGTCCGCGACCACGCCGGCTGGCCGGTCGCGGCGATCGCGGTGACGTGGCCCGCCGAGGCCGGTCACACCGCGGAGGCGCTCGCACCGGCGGTGACGACGGCGGCGGACGAACTGCAGCGCCGGCTCTACGGCTGAACGCTCGGCGGCGCCGTCTCACGCACGACGAGGCGCGGCTCGACGAGGACGTGGGCACTCCCGGGTTCGGCGGCACGGTGCTCGATGGAGGCCGCGCCTCCGAGCAGCAGATCCAGGGCGCCGACGGCGACCTCCTCGGGCAGCTGCTCGACGCTGGACAGACCCAAGGCTTCGGCGGCCGGGGTGTTGTCGAAGCCGATGATCGGCAGGGCGGGGCGCCCGGCCGCCACCGCGGCCAGGTGCGCACCGACCGCCAGAGAGTCGCTGACGCACACGATGGCATCGATCTCGTCGGAGGCGACGAGGTGGGCGGCGACGTCACGCGCCCGCGCCACGTTCTCGTCGCTCACGGCACGGATCGGCGTCCATCCGGCCGCGCGCACGTCCCCGGCATCCAGCGCCCGACGCCAGCCTCGTTCGCGATCGTCGCCCGTTGCGGAGCCCGCGGGCCAGCCCAGGAAGGCGACGCGCGGACCCGCCGTCGCCAGCGCATGCCGTGTCGCCTCGGCGGTGCCGGCGGCGCCGTCGACGTCGACCCAGTGGTGGCTGGGAGCGCCGACGTCGTCACGGCCCCAGGGGCGGCCGAACGAGACGAAGGGCACGCCGCGCTCCAGGAGCCACTCCGCGCGAGGATCGCCCGGGAAGGTTCCGGTGATGACGACCGCGTCGATCTCTCCGCCCTCACGCAGATCCCCCATCCGTCGGATCTCCTCCTCGGGGGTGCGCGCCGCGTAGAGCATGACGCGCAGGCTCCGCTCGCCCGCCTGCTCGGTGAGGGCGTGAACGAAGCGGTCGAGCACGACGCCCGAGATCCCGCCGGCGTACGGGTCGAGGTGGATGCCGATGGTCGAGCTGCGTCGCGTGCGCAGTCGACGGGCGGAGGCGTGCGGCGCGTAGTTGAGGCGCGAGATCGCGTCGGCCACCCGCGCGCGGGTCTGCTCGCGCACGATGTGAGGAGAGTTGATCACGTTGCTGACGGTCTGGCGCGAGACGCCCGCGGCCCGCGCCACGTCTTCGATCGTCGCCGATCTGTTCACGCGGTCCTCCTTGACGGTCTCGGCCTCGTCGTCTATCTTTTCAAGCATCCCACAATTTGAACGATCAAATGATCGATCCAAGGGCGGATCGCACGGACGATCCGCGCGGGATGGCACCATGGGCCGCGCTGCCCACGCGCGAGCCCCGCGATCGAAGGAGATGCGATGAAGCGACACACAGCACGGACGCTGCTCGCGGCAGGAGGCCTGGCCGTGGCCTCGAGCCTGCTGCTGACCGGATGCGGACAGGGATTCAGCGGGTCGGGCTCTGACCCCTCGGCCAGCGCCGGGGATCTGACGTCGTCCGACAAGCCACTGACGATCATGATCGGCTCGTCCGGAGACGCCGAGACCAAGGCCGTGCAGGATGCCGTCGCCGCCTG
Source organism: Microbacterium sp. B24 (assembly GCF_000333415.1). Classification (NCBI taxonomy): domain Bacteria; kingdom Bacillati; phylum Actinomycetota; class Actinomycetes; order Micrococcales; family Microbacteriaceae; genus Microbacterium; species Microbacterium sp. B24. The sequence goes on from NZ_BADB01000075.1 coordinate 4,325, forward strand.
GTCCGCGAAATCCGGTGTGTCGGCGTCGGTCGTCGCCGCGACCGACCTCGCCCAGCAGCTGTCGCAGGGCTTCGCGGCGGGCTCTCCGCCGGACCTCTTCTACCTCAGCACCGACCAGCTTGCGGGCTTCGCGAGCAACGGCTCGCTGAAGGCCTACGGCGACCAGCTCAGCAACAAGGACGACTTCTACCCGTCGCTCGTGAAGAACTTCACCTACGACAACACCTTCTTCTGCGCGCCGAAGGACTTCTCGACGCTGCAGCTGGTCATCAACGAGAACCTGTGGACGAAGGCGGGCCTGACCGACGCCGACATCCCGACCACCTGGGACCAGCTGGCCGCCGTGGCCGCGAAGCTCACGAACGGCTCCACGAAGGGGCTCGTCTTCGGCGGCGAATACGCCCGTCTCGGCGCCTTCATGGCCCAGGCCGGCGGCCGCCTCGTCTCCGAGGACGGCAAGACGGCCGAAGCCGACAGCGACGCCAACGTGACGGCGCTCACCTATGTCCAGAAGCACCTGCAGGACGGCACGTTCGCCTACGCCTCCGACGTCGGAGCCGGCTGGGGCGGCGAGGCGTTCGGCAAGCAGCTGGGCGCCATGACCATCGAGGGCAACTGGATCACCGGCGCCCTCGGCGACTACCCCGATGTGAAGGCCAAGGTCGTCGAGCTCCCCGCCGGCAGCGCCGGCAAGGGCACCCTGCAGTTCACCAACTGCTGGGGCATGGCCGCCGACAGCGACTCTAGAGGATCCCCGGGACCGAGCT
>NZ_BADB01000074.1:0-3284 GCF_000333415.1 Microbacterium sp. B24
GGTCGAGACTCGCGGGTCGCCGGCAGTACGACGGTGAAGACGCTGCCCTCCCCCGCGGTCGATTCGACGGCGATGGATCCGCCATGAGCGGCGACCAGATCACGTGTGATCGTCAACCCCAAACCGTTGCCCGGCACGGACGGCACGGCTCGGAAGAACCGCTCGAACACTCTCGCGGCCGCATCGGGGACCATGCCGATACCGGTGTCGGCGACCCGAACCGTCGTGTGAACGCCGTCGGTCGAGGTGGATGCCGTCACCCGGCCACCGTCGCGATTGAACTTCACCGCGTTCGCCACCAGATTGTCGACCACCTGTCGGATGCGGGCCGGATCGGCGTACGCCTCGGCCGCACCCGACTCCTCCACGCGAAGGTCGACGAAGCGCCCCTCTGCGACCGGCTCGAGCCCTGCCGCTGCAGCGCGCACGATCTCGGTCATGTCGACGACGCGAGGGTGCAGGCGCGTATCGATCGACGACCCCGACCGCGACGACGCCGACAGGATGTCGGTGACGATCCCCAGCAGCCGCTCGCTGTTGCGGTACGCGGTGTCGACCTGTCTGCGAGCGTCATCCGAGAGCCCACCACCGTCGAGCGCCAGCTCGAGATACCCGAGGATCGACGTCAGCGGGGTGCGAAGCTCGTGGGAGATCGAGGCGACGAGGTCGTCGCGCACCCGCTGCGCGTCCCGCTCCGCCGTGATGTCGCGGACGATCAGCAGCGCTCCGGCCGGGGCTCCGTTGTGATCGGTGAGATGGCGCCCGGCGAAGGCGAACGCGCGTCGGCGGCCGTCGGCGAGCGCGAACCACAGGACGACGTCGTCGAACGACTCCTGGCGCTGCAGACGCACCAGCGGATGCTGCTGAGGATCGAGCGGCACCAGCTTCTCGTCGGTGACGGCATCCTCACCGCCGCTGCCGGGAAGGAATCCGGGGATGCGGCCGAAGCGGAGGAGCGCATCGTTCTCGAGGACGACCTCACCCGCGGCGGAGAGGCGGATGACTCCGAAGTCGACCGTGTCGAGCACCTCGCTGACCAGCTGCTCCTGACGCAGCGCCTCGCGGTGCGCCGCCGACACGCGCACCGCCTGACGGTCCAGCAGCATCCGTTGCGCGCGGAAGCGACGGGAGGACGTGTAGCTGGCAGCGCTGACGGCGACGATGACGACCGGAAGGAGGACCACCGCGTACGTCCCCGCCGGCGAAGCGCCGGTCGCGAGGATGCACCAGTATGTGAGCGGGATGCCGACCACCGAGATCGCGAACCCCGCCCGCCCGATGGCCGACAGCCACATCGCCGGAAACACCCACAGCAACCCGAACGCGGCGTTCGGCTCGGCGATGCGCATCAGGGCGATCGCCACGATGTCGACGATCGGGATGACGGTCACCGCGTACAGCGGCAAGCGGGACCAGGGCACTGCGAGGCCCGCCACTCCCCCGAGGACGACGAGCAGCACCGCGATGCCGAAGAGGCCGCCGTCGGTGAGGGATGCCGTGGCGATGCCGATGAAGAACAGCACGCCGACCACGGCGCACAGCACGAGCTGATTGCTGGCCGCGGCGCGGTCGCGCAGCTGGCCGCGGATGCGGCCGTCTGCGGGCGCAGTGGGGCTCGGGGGGCTCGCCATGGGACGACGTTACAGCCGGGGAGCCCGCGACGGCAGGAGGTGACGGCACAGGGCCGCCGCCCGGACGGATCCGGGGCGACGGCCCTGTGCGAACGCGGTGCGGCTCAGCGGCCCGACAGCTTCTCGCGGAGAGCCGCGAGAGCCTCGTCGTCGGCGAGGGTTCCGCCGCCGTTCGAGGAGTCGGACGAGAACGACGACGCGCCGGTCTCGATCGGAGCGGCGGCCTCGGCCTCGAGCGTCTTGGCGACGGCGAGCTTGTGCGCCTCCCAGCGAGCCTGGGCAGCGGCGTACTCCTGCTCCCACTTCTCGCGCTGAGCGTCGAAGCCCTCGAGCCAGGCACCCGACTCGGGGTCGAAGCCCTCGGGGTACTTGTACTCGCCGTTCTCGTCGTACTCGGTCGCCATGCCGTACAGCGCCGGGTCGAACTCGGTGCCGTTGGGGTCGACCGACTCGTTCGCCTGCTTGAGCGAGAGCGAGATGCGACGACGCTCGAGGTCGATGTCGATGATCTTGACGAAGACTTCCTCGCCGACCGACACGACCTGCTCGGCGAGCTCGACGTGCTTGCCCGACAGCTCGGAGATGTGCACGAGACCCTCGATGCCGTCCGCGACGCGGACGAAGGCACCGAACGGAACCAGCTTGGTGACCTTGCCCGGCGCGACCTGACCGATCGCGTGCGTGCGGGCGAAGACCTGCCACGGGTCCTCCTGCGTCGCCTTCAGCGACAGGGAGACGCGCTCGCGGTCGAGGTCGACCTCGAGGATCTCGACGGTGACCTCCTGGCCCACCTCGACGACCTCGGAGGCGTGCTCGATGTGCTTCCAGGACAGCTCCGAGACGTGGACGAGACCGTCGACGCCGCCGAGGTCGACGAACGCACCGAAGTTGACGATCGACGAGACGACGCCCTTGCGGACCTGGCCCTTGTGCAGGTTGTTGAGGAACGTGGTGCGCGACTCGGACTGCGTCTGCTCGAGCAGGGCGCGGCGCGAGAGAACGACGTTGTTGCGGTTCTTGTCGAGCTCGAGGATCTTGGCCTCGATCTCCTGGCCGAGGTACGGCGTGAGGTCGCGGACGCGGCGCAGCTCGATGAGCGATGCGGGCAGGAAGCCACGCAGGCCGATGTCGACGATGAGACCACCCTTGACGACCTCGATCACGGAACCGGTGACGACACCGTCGTTCTCCTTGATCTTCTCGACGTCACCCCAGGCACGCTCGTACTGCGCGCGCTTCTTGGAGAGGATGAGGCGTCCTTCCTTGTCCTCCTTCTGGAGAACGAGGGCTTCGACCTCGTCGCCGACCTTGACGACCTCGTTGGGGTCGACGTCGTGCTTGATGGAGAGCTCGCGCGAGGGGATGACGCCCTCGGTCTTGTACCCGACGTCGAGGAGGACCTCGTCGCGGTCGATCTTCACCACGGTGCCTTCGATGAGGTCGCCGTCGTTGAAGAACTTGAGGGTCTTCTCGACCGCGGCCAGGAAGTCCTCAGCAGATCCGATGTCGTTGATGGCGACCTGCTTGGTGGCCGGGGCGGTCGTTGCGGTAGTCATGTAGTGGGTTGTCCTTGTTGGGTTGGATATCGGGCTCCGGCGCGAGGTGATCGCGCAGCGGCAGACGGACGAAGACGAACGAATGCCCCGCCGGAGC
>NZ_BADB01000073.1:0-6285 GCF_000333415.1 Microbacterium sp. B24
CTCGATGAGGTGTCCGCGCCGACGGCACGGGCAGCCGCGCGGATCTCCTCGAACGTCGCGTCGGGCTTTCCGAGCGCGATGTTGTCGGCGACCGTGCCGCTGAACAGGTACGCCTCCTGCGTGACCATCACGATGGCGCGGCGGAGGTCCTTGGGGTGCAGCTCCCGCAGATCGACGCCATCGAGTGTCACGGCGCCTCGCGACGGGTCGTAGAACCGTGACACGAGCTTGGCGAGCGTCGACTTGCCGGCCCCGGTCGTTCCCACCAGGGCGATGGTCTGACCGGCGGGGATGTCGAGCGAGAAGTGCGGCAGAATCGTGCGCTCGTCGGAGTAGCCGAAGACGACGTCCCGGAACTCGACGTGCCCCGCGGCCTTCCACAGGTCGACCGGGCGTGCCGGGTCGGGCACGGTGGGCCGCTCCTCGAGCACACCCGAGACCTTCTCCAGCGCGGCGGTCGCCGACTGGTACGAGTTCAGGAACATCGCGACTTCCTGGAGGGGCGAGAAGAAGTTGCGGACGTACAGCACGGCGGCGAGGAGCGTTCCCACCAGCAGCGCACCGTCGACCACACGCAGCCCGCCCCACAGCAGCACACCGGCCACGGCGAAGGCCGAGACCGCCATCATCCCCGGCTCGAAGGTGCCGAACAGACGCAGCGAGCGCATGTTGACGTCGCGGTATTGACCCGACAGATCACCGAACTCCTCATCGTTGCGCGGCTCCTTGCGGAATGCCTTGACGGCGCGGATGCCGGTCATCGTCTCGACGAACTTGACGATGACCTTGGCGCTGACCACCCGCGACTCACGGTATGCGCGCTGCGAGTTGCGATAGAACCAGCGCATCAGCAGGTACAGCGGAATGCCGGCGATCGCGAGGATGACGCCCGACTGCCAGTCCAGCAGCAGCAGCGCGATCAGGGTGAACGCCCCGTAGAGCACGCCGGAGACGAGCTCGTTCAGGCCCCCGTCGAGCAGCTCTCGGATGGAGTCGAGGTCGCTCGTCTGACGCGAGATGATGCGCCCCGAGGTGTACGACTCGTGGAACTCGAGACTGAGTCGCTGCGTGTGCAGGAAGATCCGGGTGCGCAGATCGAGCATGACGGCCTGCGTCAGGCGCGCGGCGACCACCGCGTACCAGCCGATGAGCGCGGCACCGCCGACGCCGGCGATGAGGTACACGGCGACGATGACGATGGTCGGCATCCAGTCGGCGTCCTGCATCGCCTGCGGCAACGCGGTGTTCAGTCCGTAGGCGATCAGGGCAGGGCCGGCCACGCGCAGCGCGGTGGAGACCACGAGCACGACGAGGGCCAGCACGAGCTGCCACCGCAGCGGATCGACGAGCGATCCCAGCAGTCGCAGCGAACGCTGGCGGATGGCGCGCGATTCGTCGCGCGTGTAGTCCGAGCGATCTTCACCGGTGGTTCCGACGACGGATGCCGTGCTCACAGGTTCACCTCCGTCTCCCGCAGGCGGGCGTTCTCTTCTGCTTCGGCATCCTCGAGGCTCGAGATGACGTGCCGGTAGTGCTCGCTGGTGCGCAGCAGCTCGGCGTGGGTGCCGACGGCGGTGATGCGTCCCTCTTCGAGCAGCGCCACCCGGTCGGCGAGCGTGACGGTCGAGGGCCGGTGCGCGATCACGAGGGTCGTCGTGTCGGCCATCACCTCGCGCAGGGCATCCTCCACGAGCGCCTCGGTGTCGACGTCGAGCGCCGACAGCGGGTCGTCGAGCACGAGCACGGCGGGGCGCGCCGCGACCGCGCGCGCCAGCGCCAGACGCTGGCGCTGACCGCCCGAGAGCGACAGCCCCTCTTCGCCGATGATCGTATCGACCCCGTCGGGCAGGTCGTCGACGAAGCCGGCCTGTGCGACGGCGAGCGCTTCACGCAGCACGCCCTCGGCCTGCGCGCTGCCCGGCACCAGGTCTTCGCGACCGAGCAGCACGTTCTCGCGCACCGTCTGGGAGAACAGCGTCGAATCCTCGAAGGCCATGCCGACGTGGGTGCGCAGCTCTTTCAGAGTGAGATCGCGCACGTCCACGCCATCGATCGTCACCCGCCCGGCGGTGACGTCGTACAGACGTGCGGGCAGAGTGGTCAGGGTCGTCTTTCCCGATCCGGTGAGCCCGACGAGCGCCATCGTCTCGCCCGGGACGAGCGTCAGATCGATGCCGTCGAGCAGATCCCGTTCGCCATCCCCGGCATCCTGATAGCGGAAGTGCACACCCTCGAACGCGAGTGCACCGCGCGAGCTGCCCAGCGCGACGGGCGCTGCGGGATCGGTGATCGTGTTCTGTTCGTCGAACACCTCGAAGATGCGGTCGCTGGCGGTGCGGGCATCCAGCAGGAACGAGAAGAGGAAGCCGATGGACTCCATCGGCCAGCGCAGCACGGTGGCCATCGCGAAGAACGCGACGAGCTCGGCGATGCCGAGCTGGCCGAGCTGCTGCAGCACGATGCCGACACCGAGACACAAGGCGAACGCGATCTCGGGCAGCAGCACGAGCCAGAACCAGATCCAGCCGACGGCGCGCGCCTTGCTCAGCTCGGTCTCGCGGAGCGTCTCGGCTTGACGGGTGAACTTGAGCAGGGCGTGCTTTCCGCGTCCGAACGCCTTCAGCACACGGATGCCGTGGACGCTCTCCTCCACGCTGGTCGCGAGGTCGCCGGCCTGGTCCTGGCTCTGGCGCGCGAGCGTGCCGTACGTCTTCTCGAACCGATAGCCGGCGTACCAGAGCGGTGCGCAGACGATCAGGAAGGTGACGCCGAGCGCCCAGTGCCAGCGGAACAGCAGCGCCATGCCGACGAGGATCGTCAGCAGGTTGACGACGAGCAGCACGATGCCGAAGGCCATCCAGCGTCGCAGCATGCTGATGTCCTGCATCATGCGCGAGAGCAGCTGGCCCGACTGCCAGCGGTCGTGGAACGCGACCGGCAGGCGCTGAAGGCGCTCGTAGAAGCTCGTGCGCAGGTCGTATTCGACCTTGGTCGACGGTGCGAGCACGAACCAGCGCCGCAGCCACACCATGACGGCTTCGAGAAGCCCGAGCACGAGGATGAGCGCGGCGCCCCACACGAGCTGGCTGCGATCGCCCGCGGCGCTGGCGCCCGCGGCGATCGGGCCCTGCACGAGCACTTCGAGCACGAGCGGGATGGACAGAGCGAGCAGGCTCGCTACGAGCGCGCTGACGGCGCCCAGCACGAGCCGGGGCAGGACGGATCGGGCGAAGGGGTAGAGACGCGCGAGCGCGCGCACCGTCGACAGGCGCTCGACGGGAGGGGTGAGCTCGGAGGGCGTTGAGGAGGAGGTCATGATCCTTGCGGAGGGGTGGAACGGATGCCGGGGTCACGCGGCCGGCGGAGGTGACGGGTGGGCGCACGAAGGCGCGGCAGGACGAAGAGGCCCTGTCGGAGGTAACGCGCGGCGGGACGATGCCGCCGAAGGAGGACGCGCGGCGCGTTATCCCCGACCGATTCCGGCGGCCTCGAACGCGGCCGGGGCGGCGTTCGACGGACGGAGGAAGGCGGGCTTCGTGATGACGATGGCCGTGGACATGGCTTCCTCCAAGGAGTCGGTGAACGGGGACTGCGACCCACGCGGTTTCTCACACGGGCGCGACAGCCCTCCAGCCTATGCCGCTGGCTTCGCGCAGGGCAAGGGTTTTTTCACCGTGGCGCGTCAGGCGCGCGCGACCGACTCCCGCGCGAGCAGGGCGCGCTTGACCTCGAGCCCCCAGGCGAATCCGCCGAGGGCGCCGCCGGTGCGCAGCACGCGATGGCACGGCACGAACAGCGCCGGGGCGTTTCGGGCGCAGATGGATGCCGCGGCCCGCACGGCCGCGGGCCGCCCCAGCGCCGTGGCGAACTCGGCGTACGTGAGGGGATGTCCCGCAGCGATGCGGCGCAGCGTCGCCCAGCCCTCGAGCTGCATCGCGGTGCCGGTCTGAGCGACGGCGACCGTGTCGATCGCCGTCAGGTCACCTGCGTAGTAGGCGTGCACGGCGGACGCGGCATCCGTGTCGCCTTCACGGATGTCCGCGGGCGCCAGAGCGATGCGTCCGACGATGGCCGCGGGATCGGCACTCCATCCGCTTGCCAGCACCCGAGCGTGATCGTCGACGAGCAGGGTGAAGGGTCCGTCGGGGGTGGGGATCGTCTGGATCGTCGCGGTCATCGGGGGCTCCGTTCGCGGGGTGCGGTGTGCGCGCGGGGCGCGCGGGACACGGTGGACGGCGCGGCGCGCCAGAGGTGAGCGGTGAGGTAGCTGCGCCACGGCGCGGTGCGGACGGCCCAGGCCTCGTACCCGCGCGGATCTGCGGGGATGCCGGCGGCTGCCGCTCCCGCGCGGACGGCGACGTCGCCGGGCAGCGTGATGTCGGGGTCGCCCAGCACGCGCATGCGCACGTAGTCGGCGGTCCAGGGGCCGATACCCGGCAGCGCCAGCAGGGCCGCGCGCTGCGCGAGACTGTCATCACCCGGCCCAAGGTCGAGCTCGCCGGAGGCGAGCGCCGCGGCCGCGCCGGTGACCGCACGGATGCGCGCGGCAGGGCCGCGCAGCACCTCGGCGCCGTGCGCGGCGATGGCGGCCATCGTGGGGAACAGGCGGTCCAGGCCGTCGTGCGACGCCACGCGCTCCCCCAGCGCGTCGGTCAGGGCGGTCAGGGCCGTACGTGCTGCGGCGACCGTGATCTGCTGACCGATCATCGCGCGGATGAGCATCTCGTGCGGGTCGGCGGCGCCGGGCACGCGGATGCCGCCGACCGCCGTGACCAGCGGCGCGAGGGCAGGGTGCGCCGACAACGCGGCATCCACCGCCGTCGGGTCGGCGTCGAGGTCGAACAGGCGCCGCACCCGGCTGACGAGCACGGGGAGATCGCCGAGATGGGTCAGGCGCGCGTTCAGTCGCAGCTTCCCCGCTCCGTCGAGCCGGATCGCGAACCACACCGGACCGCCGGGCAGACGCAGGACGCGGGCGAAGGAGTCGGCACCGGCATCCTCGACGCCCGCGACGGCGCGGGCACGCATCCAGGCGAACAACCCGGCGGCGTCGAAGGGCGCACGGTAGGGCAGGACGAGATCGATCGTCCCGGCGGCCGGGGCGCTCACCGCGCGCGCCACCGCCGGCCGGCGGGCACGCAGCTCGCCCGGCGTGAGGCCGAACACCTCACGGACCGTGTCGTTGAACTGGCGGACGCTGGCGAATCCGGCCGAGAAGGCGACGTCGGCGGCCGTCAGGTCGGTGGAGACGAGGAGCATCCGCGCGGTGTGCGCCCGCTGGGCACGGGCGAGGGCGAGGGGCCCCGCGCCGAGCTCTGCGGTGAGCAGACGCGTCAGATGGCGGGTGGAGTAGCCGAGGCGACGGGCGAGCCCGGGAACGCCTTCGCGCTCGACGATGCCGTCCGCGATGAGCCGCATCGCGCGCCCGGCGATGTCACCGCGCAGGTCCCACGCGGGAGAGCCGGGTGCGGCTTCGGGCAGGCACCGCTTGCAGGCGCGATAGCCCGCCTCGTGCGCCGCCGCCGACGTGGGGTAGAAGGTGACGTTGGAAGGCTTCGGGGTGCGCGCGGGGCAGCTGGGTCGGCAGTAGATGCCGGTCGAACGGACGGCCGTGACGAACTGGCCGTCGAAGCGCACGTCGCGCGCGTCGATGGCGCGGTAGCGCTCGTCGAACGTCATCGCGGCGGGGGCGTCGACGTGTGGCATGTGTCCAGCCTGACACGGCTGCGCGGCGCACGCTCGCGGAATTCGGACACGGCAGCGCGCGGCATCCGACCGTGCCCGTGGATGCCGCGGTGCCCTCGGCGATCAGTCGCGCGCGAGGGACGGAGAGGGGGTGTCGAGCACTCGCGCCGCTTGACCCCGTCGAAGTTCGAGGTCGGCGCCGAGCTCGGTCGCGAACACCGGATGGGCGCGGATGATCTGCGCGACCACGGCGACCGGAATCACGAGCACCGTCGAGGGCACCACGGCCACGGCGGTGAGCAGCGACGGCTCACGCGTGACGGCGGCGCTTCCGACGAACTCGCCGTCACGCAGATCCCCGCAGGCGACGTCGCCGCGCACCGTGGGCACGGAGAGGCGGGCCGCGCCGTCGACCAGGTAGCCGACGGCGGAGGGGACGACACCCGCGCGATCGAGGTACTCGCCGACCGCGTACTGCTCGACACGGCACAGTTCCTGCGCGGTGGCGCGCAGCTCGCCGTCGAGATGGAGCGCCCGCGCCACCCGATCGAGCACGACCTCGCGCTGCTCACGATCGCCGGCGACGTCCGGCGCGATCTT
>NZ_BADB01000072.1:0-5143 GCF_000333415.1 Microbacterium sp. B24
TCGAATTGAGCTCGGTCCCGGGGATCCTCTAGAGTCCGGTGAGGCGCCTCACCCCGCGACACAGGCGGTCGTGGCGGTGCCGCCGCCGAACGTCGACGACGACGCCTGGATCATCTTCACGTCCGGCTCCACGGGCGTGCCCAAGGGCGTTGCGGTCACCCACCGCGCGGCGGCCGCCTTCGTGGATGCCGAGGCTCGCCTGTTCGTTCCCCATGCGCCGCTGGGACCCGACGACCGCGTGCTCGCCGGACTGTCCGTGGCCTTCGACGCCTCATGCGAGGAGATGTGGCTCGCGTGGCGTCACGGTGCATGTCTCGTTCCGGCGCCGCGGTCGCTGGTGCGCTCCGGCGAGGATCTCGCCCCGTGGTTGCTGCGCCAGAGCATCACTGTCGTGTCCACGGTGCCCACGCTGGCCGCGATGTGGCCGGCGGAGTCCATCGAGAACGTGCGCCTGCTCATCTTCGGTGGCGAGGCCTGCCCGCCCGAGCTCGCGGCGCGCCTCGTCGCCGAGGGGCGCGAGGTGTGGAACACGTACGGTCCGACCGAGGCGACGGTCGTGGCATGCGCCGCCCCGCTCGACGGGTCGGCGCCGGTTCGCATCGGCCTGCCGCTGGACGGGTGGCTGCTCGCGGTGGTCGACGGTGACGGGCAGCCGGTCGGCGAGGGCGGCGTCGGCGAGCTGATCATCGCCGGTGTGGGGCTGGCACGTTACCTCGATCCCGCGAAGGATGCTGAGAAGTACGCCCCGTTCCCGACGCTCGGCTGGGACCGCGCCTACCGTTCCGGCGACCTCGTCCGCTTCGAGCCCGCGGGGCTCGTGTTCCAGGGCCGCGCCGACGACCAGGTGAAGGTCGGCGGGCGACGTATCGAGCTCGGCGAGGTCGAGGCCGCTCTGCAGGACCTGCCGGGCGTCACCGGCGCCGCGGCGGCCGTTCGCACCACCGAGGCCGGGGTGCCCGTGCTCGTCGGCTACCTCGCGGCGCCTGCGGATTTCGATCGTCTCGCGGCGCGGGCGGATCTGGCCGCGCGGCTGCCGGCTCCCATGGTGCCGCTGCTGGCCGTCGTCGACGACCTGCCCGTGCGCACGTCGGGCAAGGTCGACCGTGCGGCCCTGCCCTGGCCGTTGCCGAACGTCGAGCTTCCGGCATCCGATCTCTCGCCGGGGGAGGCGTGGCTGGCCCAGCAGTGGCAGGCCGTGCTCGGCATGCCGGTCATCGATCGCAAGGCCGACTTCTTCGACCTCGGCGGCGGATCGTTGGCCGCGGCGCAGCTGGTGTCACGCATCCGCACGCGCGTGCCCGAGTTCTCCGTCGCCGACATCTAAGACGTGCCCCGGCTGGGGGCGATGGCCAAAGCCCTCGGCCCCGGTCTGCAGAGGATGCCGCTGCCGGGCTTCCACCGCCCCGAACCGACGCCGCGGCGGGGCCAGTGGGCCCAGACGTTGCTCGGCGTGCCGCTGTTCATCCTTTCCGGCATCCGCTGGATGCTCTACCTGCTCACCGCCTCGGCCGTTTTGCGGCTCTTTCCCGGCTTCGACGTCTTGCCCGAAGCGCCGCTCGTGATCGTCGTGGTCGGGCTGCTCGTGTTCGCAACGCCGTTCGGGCGCATGGCGATCGCGGCGGCGTGCGCCCGACTGCTGTTGCGCGGCGTGCGGCCGGGTGATTATCCGCGCGGCGGCTGGGTGCATATCCGGTTGTGGCTGGCTGAGCAGATCGCCGATCAGGTGGATGCCGTGGGTCTCGCCGGAGCGCCGTGGGTGAGCTACTACGCCCGCGCCCTCGGGGCGCGCATCGGCGCGGCTGTCGACCTGCACGCCTTGCCGCCCATCACCGGGATGCTCGAGATCGGAGACGGCGCCGCCATCGAGCCCGAGGTCGATCTGTCGGGGTACTGGATCGACGGTGACGTCGTGCGCATCGGTGCCATCCGCATCGGCGCCGGCGCCACCGTGGGTTCGCGCAGCACGCTCGCTCCCGGCACCCGGATCGGCCGCCGCGCCGAGATCGCACCCGGGTCGGCGGTGTTCGGACGGGTGCGAGCCGACCAGACGTGGGCGGGCTCTCCCGCGGTGCGCGTGGGTGGCACATCCGCGCAGTGGCCCGTCGAGCGGGCCCCCGCTCCCACCCGCTGGCTCTGGGCATACGCCGCCTCCGCGATCGCTCTGGCACTCCTGCCGCTGGTGGCGTTCTCTGCGGGCGCGCTTGTCGTCGCCCGCGGCATCCAGGGTGCGGCGTCGCTCCTCGAGGCGCTGGGCGGGGCGCTGGTGTGGCTTGTTCCCGGTGTGCTGGTCGCGGGTGTCGTCTTCGCCGGTGTCGTCGTCGTGACCGTTCGCGTGCTGTCGATCGGGCTGAACGAGGGCGTGCACCCGGTACGCAGCCGCGTCGGCTGGCAGGCATGGACGATCGAGCGCCTGCTGGACTCGGCGCGAGCGATCCTGTTCCCGCTGTACTCGAGCCTGTTCACGCCCGTATGGCTGCGCCTGCTCGGCGCGCAGGTCGGCCGCGATGTCGAAGCCTCCACCGTGCTGCTACTCCCATCGCTGACGCGCATCGAAGACGGTGCGTTCCTCGCCGACGACACCATGGTCGCGTCGTACGAGCTGCACGGCGGCTGGATGCGCCTCGGCCCGGTGCGCATCGGCAAGCGCGCCTTCCTCGGCAACTCCGGCATGGCCGCGCCCGGACACCGCGTTCCCCGGGACGGGCTGGTCGCGGTGCTCTCGGCTGCGCCGGCGAAAGCCAAACCGGGCTCATCCTGGCTAGGCTCGCCCGCCGTACGCCTTCGGCGACGCACCGCCGAGGGCGACGAGACGCGCACGTATCAGCCGCCGGCGCGCCTGCGCGTCGCTCGCGCGCTGTGGGAGCTGGGACGCGTCGTGCCGGTCGTCGTCACCTGTGCGTTGGGCGTGCTCGTCGTCTTCGCCCTGGCAGCGCTGATCGACGCCGTCGGTCTCGGCGGTGCGATCCTGCTGTCGGGCATCGTCATGCTGGCCGCGGGCGCCGTCGCCGCCGGGGTCTCGACAGCGGCGAAGTGGCTGATCGTCGGCCCCATCCGTGCCGGCGAGCAGCCGCTGTGGTCGAGCTTCGTCTGGCGCACCGAGGTGTCCGACACCTTCACCGAGATGGTCGCAGCTCCCTGGTTCGCGCGCGCTGCCGCCGGGACACCGGCCCTCGCGGTGTGGCTGCGGTCGCTGGGCTCGACCATCGGGCGCGGCGTCTGGTGCGACAGCTACTGGTTGCCGGAGCCCGACCTCGTCACCCTGGGCGACGGGTCGACGGTCAACCGGGGATGCGTTGTGCAGACGCACCTGTTCCATGATCGAATCATGAGCATGGACACCGTCGAACTCGAGGCCGGGGCCACCCTCGGGCCCCACAGTGTCATCCTGCCGGCGGCCAGCATCGGCGCGCATGCGACCGTGGGACCGGCATCCCTGGTGATGCGCGGCGAGACGGTGCCCGTCGGCTCGCGCTGGAGCGGAAACCCCATCGGACCCTGGCACGCGGTCAAGGTGCGCGCCTACCAGTCGACCTCGTGAGCGGGCACGACCCGTACGCGCCCGAGAGCGGCGACCCGTCGTTCGACGTCGACTCCTACGACGTGGAGATCGACTATCGCGTGCGCACCAATCGTCTCGAGGGGCGAACGACGATCAACGCCGTGGCGGCGACCGCGGTGTCGGCCGTGAGCGTCGATCTCGTGGGCCTGCGTGCGACGAAGGTGCGCGTCGACGGAGACCGGCGCACCCGCTTCTCGCAGGGACCGCGCAAGCTGCGCATCACCCTCCCGCATCGCATGCAGCCGGGGGAGCGGTTCTCGATCGAGATCGTCTACGCCGGCGCGCCGGCACCGCGCCGGTCCCGCTGGGGCACGATCGGCTGGGAGGAGCTCGAGGACGGCGCGCTCGTCGCGTCGCAGCCGACCGGCGCGCCCACCTGGTTCCCGTGCAACGACCGCCCGGACGCGCGCGCGCCGATGCAGCTGTCGGTGACGACGGATGCCGGGTACCTCCCGGTCCTCACCGGTCGCCCCACCGGAATGTCGACGGCCGGCGGACGCACCACGGTGACCTCGGCGTCCGCCGTGCCGGTGGCGACCTATCTGGTCGCCGTGCACGTCGGCCCGTACGAGCCGAGCGCCCTCGACGGCGCCGACGGCGTCCGGGTCTTCGCCCCCGCGACCCTCCGCCGTGAGGTGGCGCGGGCCTTCGCCGACGTCCCGGCCATGCTCGCTCTGTTCGAGGAGTCGTTCGGCGCCTACCCGCAGGAGGCGTGCACACTCGTCGTGACGCCGGACGAGCTCGAGATCCCTCTCGAAGCGCAGGGGCTCGCCGTTTTCGGCAGCAACCACCTCGTCCCGGACGAGCAACGGCTGATCGCCCACGAGCTCGCTCACCAGTGGTTCGGCAACAGCGTCGGTTTGAGCAGCTGGTCGGACATCTGGCTCAATGAGGGCTTCGCGTGCTTCGCCGAGTGGCTGTGGTTCGAGCGTTCCGGGGCTGCGACGGTGGCCGAGAAGGCGGCGAAGCATCACGCGCGCCTGCGCGCGCTGCCGCAAGATCTCGTCCTCTCCGATCCCGGGCCCGACCTGATGTTCGACGACCGCGTCTACAAGCGCGGTGCTCTCACCCTGTATGCCCTGCGATGCGCCGTCGGTGACGCCGTCTTCTCGCGCGTTCTGCATGAGTGGGTCGAGACCTACCGGCACGCCCTCGCGACCACCGACGAGTTCCGCGCTCTGGCCGCCCGTATCGCCGGGCGCGACCTCGACGACGTCTTCGCGCCGTGGCTCGACCGGACGGCGCTGCCCCCGCTTCCGCGACCGTAGCGCCGGCCGGAGCGATCGGAGCTCAGCGAGCATTCGATCGACCACGTGAGCACCGACCTTCGTCTACGAAGCCGGTCGCGTGCCATCGCGCGAGTCTCGCTGGATTCTCCCGATGAGAGAAGGAAAACGACCTTCGCGGATCCGGCGACGGCGTGTGGCCGGCTCCGAGCGCACCCTTGAGGCCCGGGCGGCCCTCGCCTACGGTGAAGCCGCCGCTACCGGCACACGGAAGAACATCGAGACGGAAGTGAAGATCATCATGAAACTGCACTTGCGTCCGGTGGCGGCTCTCGCCGCAGCCGCCCTCCTCGCAGGG
>NZ_BADB01000071.1:0-4067 GCF_000333415.1 Microbacterium sp. B24
GATTCGAGCTCGGTCCCGGGGATCCTCTAGAGTCCCCATCGACTGAGGCTCATCTTATCGGCGCGAGCGCACTCGTCGTCCGCCCCTGGGAGCACTCCCAGCGGTTCCCCATCTGGGAGTGTGCGCGGCGAGCCCTCACGTGCCGAGCACGCGGTCCAGATAGTCGTTTCGGAACATGCGCGTCGGATCGAGGCGGTCACGCAGCGCCAGGAAGTCGTCGAATCGCGGGTAGCGCCCGCGAAGCGCCTCTGCGTCGAGCGTGTGCAGCTTTCCCCAGTGCGGCCGGCCGCCGTGGACCCGCATGATCTCCTCGACGGCGGCGAAATAGGCACGGTGGTCCGCGCGCCAGTACCGGTGCACCGCGATGTATCCGCTGTCGCGCGCGAACGCGGTGGAGAGCCACCGATCGTCGGCGGGCGCCACCCGGACCTCGATCGGAAACTCGATTCGCCATCCTGACTGTTCGACCAGCTCGCGCACCTCTTGGAACGCCACGGCGAGCTCGTCCAGCGGCACGGCGTACTCCATCTCGCGGAAGCGCACGCTGCGCTCCGTGGTGAAGACGCGGTGCGACGCGTCGGAGAAACGCCGGTCGCCCCACACTCGGGCTGACAACCTGTTGATCGCCGGCACCAGCGGCGGAGCGACCCGCCCGGCGCTGCACACCAGTTGGTGCACGCCGTTGCCCACGATCCGCTCGTCGACGATCCGCGACAGCGGCGACAGCGGCGCCGTGGGCGCGTCGCCCGGCATCCGAGTGTTCGTCTTGGTCAAGGCGACATCGGTGTGCGGAAACCAGTAGAACTCGAAGTGGTCGACATCGCGGACGCGAGCATCGAGCGCGCCCACGACGAGATCCAGTCTCTCGGGCTGCTCTTGCGCGTCCAACACGAACGCGGGCACGCATTGCAGCGTCACATCGACGAGGATGCCGAGGGCCCCGAGACCGAATGCGACGGCGGGCAGGGAGTCGGGCTCGTTCTCCTCGTCTACGGTCAGCAGCTCGCCATCGGCCGTGACGAGCGTCTCGGCCACGACCTGGGTCGCCAGGCCCCCGAAGCCGAGCCCGGTGCCATGCGTGCCCGTCGACAGGGCGCCGGCGATGGACTGACGGTCGATGTCGCCGAGGTTGGCCATGGCGAGGCCGTGAGGAGCCAGAAGCGTCGGAATGCGATGCAGTCGGGTACCGGCCAGGAGCCGCACACGCCCCCGCTCGCGATCGACGGCGACGACACCGCTGAGGTCGCTCAGATCCAGCAGGGTTCCCGGAGCCGCCGCGATTCCCGTGAAGCTGTGTCCCGCTCCCACGGCCTTGAGTGCGCGCCCGCGAGCGCCGGCGGCGCGAACGGAACGGCGCACCGCCTCGATCGTCGTGGGGTACTCGACCAGCTGCGGGCGCACACTCTCGGTACGCGCCCAGTTCTGCCATGTGCCGCCGGGTCGTGTCACAGGAAGCTCTTCCCTTCGCCGCGGTACGTGGCGGCCTCGCCGACGAGGTTCTCGCCGAGTGTGAGGTGGTAGCGATCCACCCGCTCGGCCAGCTCGCCGCTCTTCGCGTGGCGGAACCATACGCGGTCCCCGACGCGAAGCCGGCGCGCCGACTCACCCTGCAGGGGTGTCTGCACCTCCCCTGCGCCCTCCCGCCCGAGGGTCTTCAGCCCGGACGGCCACACCGGGCGTGGCTGGCGGGAGGCGACCGGCGGTCCCGACGCGATCCATCCCCCGCCCAGCACGACGGCGATGTCGTCCAGCGGCTTGCGGACGACCTCGAGGGCGAAGGCCGCGGCCGGCGCCGGCGCGAAGGCGCGGTAGCCGTCGAAGAGGTGACCGGCGAGCAGCCCGCTGCCGGCTGTGGTCTCGGTCACGGCCGGATCGGCCGCCGTGAACTCGAGGGAGCCGGTCCCGCCGCCGTTGACGAACTCCAACTCCGTGATCTCACGCAGCCCCGCCACGATCGCCCCGCGGCGCGCGACGAGCTCTTCGCGTGACCGGTGCTGCATCCAGCGGATCACGCCGTCGCCGGAGCCGGTGTGGTCCGGCTGGCCGGCGATCTGCGCCTCGTACATCATCAGCCCGACCAGATCGAATCCGGGGCGAGCGAGGATCGAGCGCGCGAGCCGCAGGACTTCCGTCGGTTCGTGCACGGGCGAGCGTCGCACGCCGATGTGGCCCAGCACGGGTGCCCGCCACGACGCATCCGCATCGATCGCGACACGGATGCGTGCGCGAGAGGCGGGAGCGGCGACGGCATCCACCGCATCCAGCTGGGCGGGATCGTCGACCATCAGCGTGATCCGGTGCGCGAGATCGTCGTCGCCGACGAGCTGCTCCAACGCCGCGCGGTCCACGCTCGGGTATCCGAGCACGATGTCGTCGTACTCGCGGGCGAGCCACAGCGCCTCCGGAAGCGTGAAGGCGAGGATGCCGCGGTAGCCCGGGATCGCGAGAGTGGCGCCGAGTACCTCACGCACCCGAATCGACTTGCTGGCCACGCGGATCGGCACGCCCGCGGAGCGCACCACGAGATCCATCGCGTTGAACCGGAGCGCGTCGAGGTCGATCGTGGCGACGGGTCCGGACACCGCCGAGACGGCGGCCGATCGTGCCGTCCAGAACGCGGCCGGATCATCCCCGTGCACGTGGGGGGCAGGGGGGAGGCTCAGGAGGTCGAGACTCATCGGATTCGGGGCTCCTTCGCGCGTGAGGGCACCAGCCTAGATGACACGCGGTGTCATCCACAGTGGAACTCGAGGATATTCTCAACGGGTGACCGTGCTGATGAAGCTGACCGTGGGTGCACTGTGGCTCACCGCCGGCGCCACGCGCCGAGACCTCTCGAGTGCGGAGTATCTGTCCCGGGTCGACTCGCATCGCACGTTCGCGCCCGTGCCCAAGGACGCCGGTGCCTTCGGACGCCTGACCGAAGGCGCGATCGGCGGGTCGACGGTTCTGCGCTGGCAGCCGCGCGACCACGTCGCCGGGCGCGAGTTGATCTATCTGCCGGGCGGCGGGTTCGTGAACCCTCTGGTCAGCCAGCACTGGTGGATCATCCAGCGGATCATGACGGCCACGCAAGCGGCCATCACCATCGCCCCGTACCCGCTGACGCCGGAGCACACGGTCGATGATGCGCAGGCGTTCATCGACGCTGTCTACGACGACGTCGCCGGACGCCCCAGCACCACTTCTCTCTTCGTCGCGGGAGACTCCGCCGGCGGCAATGTCGCCGCGACGCTCGCCCTCCGAGTCCGCGACGGCGACCGGCGCCCCCTGGACGGCCTGATTCTGCTGTCGCCGTGGGTGGATCCCACGATGCGCACGCCGGGCGCATGGCAGCGCGAGCGCCGAGACCCCACGCTGCGCTGCGCGGGTCTGCGCGCGGCTGCCGAGGCATGGTCGGGAACACACGATCTCCACGACCCGCAGATCAGCCCCATCGACGATTCCTTGGCTGGCCTGGCACCCCTCCTCGTCTTTCAGGGTGCTCGCGACGTCTTCCACGACGATGCGGTGGCGTTCGTCGAGAAGGCCCGCGCCGCCGGCACCTCTGCGCGCATCGTGATCGCTGAGGACGGCTTCCACGTCTATCCGGGCGCCTACTGGACCCGCGAGGCGCGGGAAGCGTACGAACTCATCGGCCGCTTCGTCGCAGACCCGAGCGGTGTCGTGGGCTGACGCGCACCGACAGGAGTACCCCCGGTGGGACTCGAACCCACACTGAAGCGATTTTAAGTCGCCTGCCTCTGCCATTGGGCTACGGGGGCCCGCTACCAGGGTAGCGACGCCGGACCGACGAGACCCCCACACCGCCGCGGCGGTGTGGGGGTCTCGTGCGTCAGACTTGCAGCCCTGTTCAGCTGGCGGCCGTGGCCTTCTCCTCGACCTTGGCCTCGGTCGAACCGGTCTTGTCGGCAGCGACCGACTTCGGGTCGATCGCCGGTGCCGCCGGGGCAGCAGCCGGCGCCGCCGGGCGCGGACGCGAGGCGAACTCCTCGAACACGTAGCGGGGGTTCTGGACGGTCTGCAGCGACACGTTGTCGCGGCGGAGCCAGAAGTTGTGCCACCAG
>NZ_BADB01000070.1:0-9192 GCF_000333415.1 Microbacterium sp. B24
CCCCCTCCTCGTCTCTCCCGGATTGTTCCTCGAGAGTTTTCCCATGTGTGGGAATACATACGGATTCCGCGTGTTGACTAGCCGCAGACCGTTTCCCCGACGAAGGATGGCAGACATGACCGACACCACCACCGTTCCCGAGATCCCTGGCTACAAGGCCGGCACCTGGGTGCTCGACCCCGCGCACAGCGAGGTCACCTTCAGCCTCCGCCACATGATGATCTCGAAGGTGCGCGGCGTCTTCGGTCTCAAGAGCGCCACCATCGAGGCTCCGGAGAACCCGCTCGAGGCGAAGGTCAGCGCGACCGTCGACGTCGCCTCCATCAACACGAACGACGAGAACCGCGACAACCACCTGCGCAGCGCCGACTTCTTCGATGTGGCGCAGTTCCCGACGATCGAGTTCGTCTCCACCGGTGTCCGTTACCAGGACGGCGACTTCCTCGTCGACGGCGACCTCACGATCCACGGTGTCACCAAGTCGGTGACCTTCGAGCTCGAGTTCGGCGGCTTCGGCACCGACCCCTATGGCAACTACAAGGCCGGTGCCACTGCGACGGGCGTCATCAACCGCGAGGACTTCGGTCTGACGTGGAACGCGGCCCTCGAGACCGGCGGCGTGCTCGTCGGCAAGGACGTCACGATCACGCTCGACCTGCAGGGTTCCCTCCAGGCCTGAGTCCCTCCGTCCGACGGCGGTCGTTCCCGTTCCAGCGGGACGGCCGCCGTTGCGGCATTCGGAGTCGGTTCTGCGCGAGGAGGATGCCGAGGAAGACGATCCCGGCGCCGACCGGCTCGTGCCAGCCGATGCGCTCACCGAGGACGAGAAAGCCCAGCGCCACGCCCACGACCGGCGTGATGTACGTCACGGTCGACGCGGCCGTGGGTCCCCAGGCCCGCAGCGTGTTCTGGTTCCAGATGTAGGCCACGCCCGTGCCGAGGCAGCCCAGCAGCACCATGCTCACCACGATCCACGGGTCCAGCCGTACGGGCGTGAGGGCCACGGCCGGCGCCACGACCGTCATGATCACCGCGGCGATCCCGATGTTCACGAACGAGAAGGCGAGAGGGCTCATGCCCGAGTTCGCGAGGAAGCGGCGCATGTACGCGAGGCTGAAGCCGTAGCACGCGGTCGCGCCGAGAAGGGCGAGCTGAGCGAGCAGGCTCTGCGTGAGGTCGAGGCCGGTCCACGGTGCGATGATCACCACCACCCCGCCGATGCCGAGGGCGATGCCCGCGATCTGCACCGGCTTCAGACGCTCCACGCGAAACACGAGCGCCGCCATGATCGCGGTCATGATCGGCGTCGTCGCGTTGTAGATGCTTCCGAGGCCCGACGACACGTGCTGCTCGGCCCACGAGAACAGCAGGAACGGCACGACGCAGAAGCTCACCGCGAGCACCGTCATATGGCCCCACACCCGCGCGTCCTCGCGGCCCAGACCGGGCAGTCGGTCGCGACGGACGAGGACGAAGACCCCGAGCGTGGCCGCGCCCAGCACGAGACGCCCCCACGCGACCTGCGCGGGAGAGATGCCGCCGAGGGCGACCTTCATGAAGAGGAAGCTCGATCCCCAGATGATCCCCATCAGGACGAACTGGACGGCGATCGCCGCCGAGGACGGCCCCGGGCGGACCGGGGTGGGAGCGGGCGAGCGGGTCACGCGCCGACTCTAGCGGCGGCCACGCACGCCGTCGGCGCCCGTGGTATGCCACGTCCGAAACGCGCCGAAGCCTGGCAGGAATCGGTCGCGGCATCGAGCGTCAGGGATCGAGCGTCAGGGGACGGGGTTCTCGGCGTCGTAGCTGCGGAACCCCGGGTACAGACGCGCGAGGGTCGCGACGATCGCGATGATCAGGATGCCGCCCACCAGCGGCGGGAACCACAGCGTGGTGATCGTGGCGAGCGTCCCCGCGTAGAGGGCTCCGATGCGGGGGCCGCCGGCCACGACGACGATGAAGATTCCCTGCAGCCGTCCCCGCACGGCATCCGGCACCGCAGCTTGCAGCATGGTGGAGCGGTAGATCGCGCTCACGTTGTCGGCGGCGCCGCCGACGGCCAGCGCCACGCAGGCGGCGACGATCATCGCGATGTTCGCGTGGTCGGCATCCACTCCATTCGGGGCGCCGACGCCGACCGCGGCGAGCACCAACGCGAGAGCGAAGGCGCCGATGGCCGCGCCGTACACCTCGACCGCGCGCGCGATGCCTCGTCCATGCCAGCGATATCCGCCGACGCGCCCGGAGAACAGGCTCGAGAGGAAGGCGCCGGCCGCGATCGCGGCGGTGAGGATGCCGGCCGTGACCGGCCCGCCCCCGAGCAGCACCATGCCGAGTGCCGGGAAGAGGGCGAGCGGCTGGCCGAAGGTCATCGCGACGATGTCCATCACGAACTGCAGGCGGATGTTCGGCGCGCGTTTCAGGAACGCGATCCCGTCCTTGAGCGACTCCAGTCCCGGGCGCACCGTCTCGCCCTCGGGGCGCATGGCGGGCAGTGTCCAGAGCCCGAGGAACAGGCTGAGCATGAGGATGACGTCGATCGAGTAGGTCCAGGCGTATCCGGTGGTCGCCACCAGGATCCCCGCCAGTGCGGGGCCGGCCATCACCATGATGCCCACAGTGACGCCCTGCAGGGCCGCTGCGGAGGGCAGCAGCTCGCGGGGGAGAAGGCGTGGGATGATCGCGGAGCGGCTCGCCATCACGATGGAGTTGGCGGCCGCGTTGACGACGCTGAGGACGTAGAGCGACCAGACCGCCTCCTGCTGCGTCCAGGCCAGAACGGCCAGCAGCAGCGTGGAGGCGAAGGTGACGGTCGCGGCCGTCAGAGCCACCGTGCGACGGTCGAAGGCGTCGGCGAGCATGCCGCCGTAGATGCCCGCGAGCACCATCGGCACCAAACCCGCCACGGCGATCATCGAGACGGCGAACGTCGACGATGTCAGTGCGTACATGTGCAGCATGACGGCCATGATCGTGAGCTGGCCGCCGAGCCCCGACAGCGTCGAGCCGATCCACAGTCGCGCGAACGCAGGGCTGTGCCGGAACGGCGTCAGATCGATCAGGTGGCTGCCGCTCATGCGTCCACCTCGACGCGCTTGTGACGCGAGGCGTGTCCGCGGAGGATCGTGACGTCGCGCGGCGCCACGCCGAAGTGATCGGCGAGTACGCGCGTCACCGCGTCGTTGGCTGCGCCGTCGACGGCGCGCTCGCGCACGAAGACCGTGAGACCCTCGGCATCCTGCTCGACGAGGGGGCCCTTGCGGCTGCCGGGTTTGACGTGGACGGAGAACTGCACGCCTCGAGCCTAAGAGGATTCGCCCGGGCCACGGCGCCGAGTTTCCGGGACGGGCTCGGCGCTGGTAGACTCCTGAGGTTGCCGTTCGATCGGCCGCGGATAAAGAGAGCCCACGCATCAGGCGTCGGGCGCCGCGCAACGAAGAGGAAGGGGATCACCTATGGCACTGGAAGCAGACGTCAAGAAGGCGATCATCGAAGAGTACGCGACGCACCCCGGTGACACCGGATCCCCCGAGGTGCAGGTCGCGATGCTGACGCAGCGCATCAAGGACCTCACCGAGCACCTCAAGGAGCACAAGCACGACCACCACTCGCGTCGTGGCCTGTTCCTGCTCGTCGGTCAGCGTCGTCGCCTGCTGGGTTACCTGCAGGACATCGACATCAACCGTTACCGCTCGCTCATCGAGCGTCTCGGTCTGCGCCGCTAAGGCTTCGCGCCCAGCGTTCAATCGCGCAAAACATTCTTGGAGAGCCTCCCCACGGTGTGGGGAGGCTCTCGTCATTCCACGGCATCGTGAGGCGCTGACGCCCGGCGCCGGCGTCAGGCGCGGGTGGCGAGCAGGTCGGCGTGCCAGCGCTCGGCGACGTCGGGATGCGCGCGCAGGCGCGACTTGAGGGCGTTCTCGCCGTAGAGGCTGTGAATCGGGTTCGTCGGGTCCTGCGTCACCCCGCGCGCCTGCGCGGCCATCTCCAGCGGCAGTTCGATGAGCGGCAGCCGCGCATCGAGGGCGGGGTTGAAGAAGAAGGGCACCGAGATGCGATCGTCCGGATGCCGCGGCGAGACGACGCGGTGATTGGTGGCGATGAGATAGCCGCCGGTCGCGTACTCGAGCATCTCGCCGATGTTCACGACGAATGCTCCCGGCACGGGCGGCGCGTCGACCCATTCGCCGTCGCGCTCGACCTGGAGCCCACCCTTGCCGGGCTCGACCCACAGCAGCGTGACGACGCCGGAGTCCTTGTGCGCACCCACGCCCTGCGCGGGCTCGGGGGAGGCCGAGCCGGGGTAGCGCACGATCTTCAGCAGCGTCGAGGGATCTCCGAAGTGGTCGTCGAAGTATCCTTCGGAGGCGCCGAGGGCGAGCGCCCACGCGCGCAGCAGCTTTCGCGCGACGCCGGTGAGGTGCTCCTGCCACAGCGCGGCGACCTCGCGCAGTTCTGGCTGAGCCGCCGGCCAGAGGTTCGGGCCGATCAGTCGCGCGAAGTCGGGAGCAGCGGGGTCCGTGACCGCCTCCCGTTCCGGCCCGATGTCGATCTGCTCGCGCCAGTCGACCTTTCCCTGGGTGCGTTCCCCGCCCACCCGCGTGTACCCGCGGAAGTGCGGGCTCGTCACGTTCTCGATCGCGAGCTTGTCGGCCTCCGGCAAGGCGAAGAAGTCCCGCGCTGCGCGATGCAGGCGCTGTTCCAGCTCGGGGGTGACGCCGGTGCCGGTGAGATAGAAGAACCCGACGTCGTGCGTCGCCGATCGCAGCTCGTCGCGGAAGCGCGCTGCCGCCGCCGGCCCCGCGTCCAGCAGCGAGAGGTCGAGCACGGGGAGAGTGGGATCGCTCATGAGGCGAGGGTAGGCGTCCTGGTGCCGGCGCCGGCGGCATGTTGCGTCCGGTTACCGGTATGCGGGTCGGGAATAACCTGGACACCGCGGTGTTGTACGAGATACATTCACTTGCATGGAATGGATGCCGAGGCATCCGGAAGGCGAAGGACACCGTGAACGAGAAGAGCCCGCAGATGCAGTTCGGCATCTTCACCGTCAGCGACATCACGCAGGACCCCACCACGGGCCACACGCCGAGCGAGGCCGAGCGCATCCGCGCCACCGTGGAGATCGCGAAGCACGCCGAAGAGGTGGGCCTGGACGTCTTCGCGCTCGGCGAGCACCACAACCCGCCGTTCTGGTCGTCGTCGCCCACGACGACGCTGGCGTACATCGCCGCCCAGACCGAGCGGCTCATCGTCTCGACCTCGACGACGCTGATCACCACGAATGACCCCGTGAAGATCGCCGAGGACTACGCGATGCTGCAGCACCTCTCCGGTGGCCGCATGGACCTCATGCTCGGCCGCGGCAACACGGGGCCCGTCTACCCCTGGTTCGGCAAGGACATCCGTCAGGGCCTTCCGCTGTCGATCGAGAACTACGCGCTGCTGCACAAGCTGTGGCGTGAGGACGTCGTGGACTGGGAGGGCAAGTTCCGTACCTCGCTGCAGGGCTTCACCGCGACCCCGCGGCCCCTCGACGGCGTCGCGCCCTTCGTCTGGCACGGCTCGATCCGCACGCCCGAGATCGCGGAGCAGGCCGCGTATTACGGCGACGGCTTCTTCGCGAACAACATCTTCTGGCCGGCCGAGCACTACCAGCGCCTCATCGGTCTCTACCGCCAGCGCTGGGAGCACTACGGCCACGGCGCACCGGAGACGGCGATCGTGGGCCTGGGCGGCCAGGCGTTCATGGCGAAGAACTCGCAGGATGCCGTGAACCAGTTCCGTCCGTACTTCGACAACGCCCCGGTGTACGGCCACGGCCCGTCGATGGAGGACTTCACCGAGATGACGCCGCTGACCGTCGGCTCGCCGCAGCAGGTCATCGACCGCTACGCGGGGATGCGCGACATCTTCGGCGACTACCAGCGCCAGCTGTTCCTCATGGATCACGCGGGCCTGCCGCTGAAGACGGTGCTGGAGCAGCTCGACTTCCTCGGCGGCGAGGTCGTGCCGGTGCTGCGCAAGGAGTTCGCGAAGGACCGTCCCGAGAACGTGCCGGACGCCCCGACGCACGCCTCTCTGGTCCGCGCCGCCTACGGCGACGGACCCTCACGCCAGGCGACGCCGCGCGCCAACCGCGGTGACAACCTGAGCGGGCCCTCGCCCTACCAGGACGCCCCCGCCCCCGCCGGTGCCGCGTTCGGAGTGGGGGCGACCCGATGAGCGCGCGTCGCATCGCCGTGGTCTCGGCCGGCCTGTCGAATCCCTCGTCCACGCGCATGCTCGCCGACCGCCTGGCGGCGGCGACGGTCGCGGCGCTGGCTGAGCTGACGGGTCCTGACGGCGCGCCCATCCAGGCCACCGTCGACACGATCGAACTGCGCGATCTCGCACACGACATCACGAACAACCTCCTGACCGGCTTCGCTCCACCCGCGCTGGAGTCGGCCATCAACACGGTCGTGTCGGCTGACGCCCTCATCGTGGTCACCCCGATCTTCTCCACGAGCTACTCGGGGCTGTTCAAGTCGTTCATCGACGTGCTCGACCCGGACGCGCTCACGGGCAAGCCCGTGCTGATCGGCGCCAACGCCGGCACGGCGCGGCATTCGCTCGCGATCGACTACGCCATCCGCCCGCTGTTCGCCTACCTGCACGCCGAAGCCGTCTCGACGGGTGTGTTCGCGGCATCCAGCGACTGGGGCGCCGCAGCCGACCAGGTCGCGCCGCTGAGCTCGCGCGTCGAGCGCGGTGCCCGCGAACTGGCCGAGGCCGTCGCGCGCCGTCAGCCCGCCGGCAGCGACGACCCGTTCGACCCCGCGAACTACCTCGGCGAGGGACGTTCCTTCGGCCACCTGCTCGGCGGTCTCGCCGGTGAGTGACTCCTGACGATGCCCCCGATCACGCTCCGGCGCGGTCGGGGGCATCGCCGTCTCAGCCGGCTGCGGCCTCGGCGCGGGCGAGGGCGGATGCCGCGCGCACGAGAGCCAGGTGCGAGAGCGCCTGCGGGGTGTTGCCGGCCTGCCGCTCCTCAGCCACGTCGTACTCCTCGGACAGCAGGCCGACATCGTTCGCGCGGGCACAGGCGCGGTCCATGAGCGCCCGCGCGTCGGCGAGACGGCCGCTCGCCGCGTACTGCTCGACGAGCCAGAACGAACACGCCAGGAACGGGTTCTCCGTGCCTTCCAGCCCGTCCACCCCCGACTCGGTGCGATAGCGCAGCACGAGGCCGTCGACCATGAGGGTGCGCTCGATCTCGGCCACGGTGGCCAGCATGCGCGGGTCGTCCGCGGCGCAGAATCCGACCGTCGGAAGCAACAGGAGCGAGGCATCGACCGCGTCCGTCGCGGTGTGCTGCACGAAATGGCCTCGTGGGGAGACTCCGTGAGCGTCGATGTCGGCGCGCACCCGGTCGCGCAGCTGCTCCCAGTGCGCGTCGGGGCCGTGCAGACCGTGTTCGCGCACCGAGCGCACGCCGCGATCGAATGCCGCCCACACCATGGCCCGGGAGTGCACGAAGACCTGCGGCGCACCGCGGATCTCCCAGATGCCCTGATCGGGTTCGTCGATGCGCTCCTCGGCACGGCGCAGCAGCGCGCGCTCGAGCGGCCACGAGATCGCCGACTGCTCGATGCCGGCCGCACGCGCGGCGAACAGGCACGTCATGACCTCACCGGTCACATCAGCCTGGTACTGCTGCGCCGCGCCGTTGCCGATCCGCACGGGCGCGGCACCCCCGTAACCGGGCAGGTCGCCGAGCTCCCGTTCGATGAGGTCGCGCTCGCCGGCGATGCCGTAGACGATCTGCAGGTCGGCCGGGTCGCCCGCGATCGCCCGCAGCAGCCAGCGCTGCCAGTGCGCCACGACGTGCGCGAAGCCCTGGCCGAGCAGCACCTCGATCGTCAGCGAAGCGTCTCGCAACCAGACGAAGCGGTAGTCCCAGTTGCGCTCGCCGCCGAACTGTTCGGGCAGCGACGTGGTGGGTGCGGCGATGATGCCGCCCGTGTCGCGGTGCGTGAGCGCGCGCAAGGTCAACAGCGAACGCACGACGACGTCGCGGTGCGGCCCGTGCACGTCGATGCGTTCGGCCCACGCGCTCCACCATTCGCGCGTGCACTGCAGGGCATCCTCCACGTCCAGCGGGGCGGGAACAGGGCGGTGCGAGGCATGCCAGGTGAGCGTGAGGTCGCGGTGCTCGCCGGCGGCGACGCTCAGCGTGCCGCGGTGCACGTGGTCGGTGGCCGTCAACGGTGCACCGCGCAGGGCCACGGCGTCCGGTCCGGCGATCGCCGTCACCTCGGGGGCGTCGGCCGTCCCGGTCTGGCGCACCCACGGCAGCGCGCGGGCGTAGTCGAAGCGCAGCCGCACCTGCTGCTCGAACGCGACGCGGCCGCTGATGCCGACGACGCGGCGCACCAGGTCGACGCGGTGCACGACGTCGAGATGCCGGGGATCGACGGGCAGACAATCGTGCACCTCGGCCACGCCGTCCGCGCTCTCCCAGCGCGTGATGAGGGTGAAGGTGTCGCCGTCGTAGTGCCGTGTCGCCCGCGCGTCGGGATCGGCGGGCCGCAGCGCCCATCGTCCCTGATGGTCGTCGCCGAGGAGGGCGGCGAACACGGATGCCGAATCGAACCGCGGCAGGCACAGCCAGTCGATCGATCCGTCGCGCGAGACCAGCGCCGCCGTGCGGCAGCTGCTCAGGAGCGCGTAATCGTCGATGGGCGTGGGGGAGGGGATCCGGCCCGCGTATGCATCTGCCACGGAATGATTCTGCCCCTCGCCGCCCCGCACCGGGCGACATAGGGTGTGCACATGGCTGACGTGTCGACACTGGTGATCATCGGGGCAAGCGGCGATCTGACACAGCGACTGCTGCTGCCGGCGCTCGCCGATCTGCTGCGAGGACAACCGCAACGGCAGCTGCATCTGGTCGGTGTCGGTCGCACCGAGATCAGGCGACGCGCAGTGGCGGCGACAAGTGCGGACCGCGTTCCGGGAAGCCGGAGCGGACGATGCATTGTCCGCTGTCGCATCGACGCCGATTCATCACGGCCGACGCGACCACCGCCGCGGGCCTCGTCGCCGTGATAGGCGCCGTCCCGGAGGGTCGGCTCATGCTATAGTTGCGCCGGCGCGCCCGTCGCCGCCGCGGCCGCGTGCACGGCACAGTCTCCGGCCGATCTGCCGGAG